>JBGPIS010000290.1:0-4002 GCA_041484965.1 Methylomirabilia bacterium | reverse complement strand
TCCGTCTGCCCGCCGCCGGTCTACGTGCGCAAGGAGATCGTCCACAACCGCCTCGTCGTCGAGACGCTCCGGGAGCAGGGCGCGATCTTCGTGGACGAGCTCGACGAGGTTCCGGATGGGGCCACGGTGGTCTTCAGCGCCCACGGCATCTCGCCGGCGGTCCGCGACGACGCGCGCCGGCGTGGCCTCCGCGCAATCGACGCGACGTGCCCGCTGGTGACCAAGGTGCACCTCGAGGCGATCCGCTACGCGCGCGAGAACTACTCGATCGTGCTCATCGGCCATGAGGACCACGACGAGGTGATCGGCACGCTCGGGGAGGCGCCCGAGCGCATCTTCGTCGTCGTTAGCGCAGCGGAGGTCGAGCGGCTCGAAGTGCCCGACCCGAACAAGATCGCGTACCTCACCCAGACCACGCTCTCGATCGACGACACCCGCGAAGTCATCGAGGCGCTTCGGCGGAGGTTCCCGAAGATCGTCGGTCCCTCGCGCGACGACATCTGCTACGCCACCCAGAACCGCCAGGCGGCCGTCAAGCGGCTGGCGAACGACGTCGACGTCCTGCTCGTGATCGGCTCCGCCAACAGCTCGAACGCCATCCGGCTGGTGGAAGTCGCCCGCACCGCCGGCACGCGCGCCTACCTGATCAACGACGTGCGCGACGTCCGCCCGGAGTGGCTCGAGGGCGTGCAGCGGGTCGGCGTCACGGCCGGTGCCTCGACGCCCGAGATCCTGGTGAGCGAGACGGTCGCAGCGCTCAGGAGCAACGAGGTCCGAGTCCGCGAGGTCCACGTGGTCGAGGAGGACGTCCGGTTCGCGCTGCCGCAGGAGCTCGACAAGATCGCGCGCGAGCGTGGCGTGCCGCTGCCATCCCGCGACGCCATGCGCCGGTCGCTCTAGCGCTCCCGCACCGCCGGTGAGATATTCGAAAGGCGGCCCTCGCGCCGCCTTTCGTATTTTGGAGGCCCTGATGCTCAAGCGGATGAACGCGCTCGTGTGGATCCTGGCGCTCGGCGCCGTCGTCCTCGCCGCGGCCCAGCTCGTCGACGCCAACGGACAGGCGCAGAAGGTCGGGGAGAAGCTTCTGCTCGACAACGACCAGGTGATGGTCTTCGAGTTCGTGTTCCCGCCGGGGTTCCGCGGCGACGAGCACGCGGCCGTCGCGAACGAGTTCGCCTACGTGCTCGACGGCGAGTTCGCCGTCCTCACCAAGGGCCAGGGCAAGCGGGTGGTGAGGCGCGGCGAGATCGAGTACGCCTCCAAGGGCACCGTCCACCTGTCGCTGAACGAGGGGAAGAAGCCCGCGCGTGTCCTCGTCGTCCTTCTCAAGGAGCACTGAGCCAGCCGTGAGCTTCGTCACCCACGTCGAGTGCACGGTCTGCGGCCACCGTCACGACGCCACGCGCCTGCTGACCGTGTGCGAGCAGTGCGGCCAGATGCTGGCCGTGCGCTACGACCTCGAGCGCGTCAAGGCGCGCGTCACCAAGGAGGCCTTGCGCGGGCGGCCGCCGGGGATGTACCGCTTCCGTGAGCTCACGCCGCTCGACCAGGGGGAGGAGCCCGTCACGCTCGGCGAGGGCGGCACGCCGCTCCTCGCGCTCCCGCGACTGGCGGCGCATCTCGGCATGCGGCGCCTCTGGGCCAAAGACGAGGGCCAGAACCCGACGGGTTCCTTCAAGGCGCGCGGCCTCGGCATGGCGATCACGCGCGGAAGGACCCTCGGCGCGCAGGGCTTCGTGCTCCCGTCGGCAGGCAATGCGGGCGGCGCCGCGGCGGCGTACGGCGCGCGCTGCGGGCTGCCCGTGGTGGTCATCGTTCCGCGGTCCACGCCCGCCGCGAACATCGCCGAGGCGCTGATCGCCGGCGCCCACGTCTTCACGATCGAGGGCTCGATCGCGACCGCGGGGCGCGTCGTCGCGAAGGCCGCGCCCGCGCTCGGCTGGTTCGACCTCTCGACGCTCAAGGAGCCGTACCGGCTCGAAGGCAAGAAGACGATCGGCCTCGAGCTTGCCGAGCAGCTCGGCTGGCGGATGCCCGAGGTGCTGCTCTATCCGACCGGCGGCGGCACGGGACTCGTCGGGATCCCGAAAGCCTACGATGAGCTCCGCGCGATGGGCTGGCTCTCCGGCGCGCTCCCGCGCTTCTTCGCCGTGCAGGCCGACGGCTGCGCGCCCGTGGTGAAGGCGTTCCGTGAGGGCGCCGCGACGACGGCGGCCTGGCAGAACCCGACGACCCACGCCGCCGGCCTGCGCGTCCCGTCGCCCTTCGCGGGGCGTCAGATGCTTCGCGTCCTCCGCGAGACCCGCGGCGGCGCCTGCGCCGTGAGCGAGCGCGACATCGAGGAGGCGCACCGGCTCGTCGCGCGCCTCGAGGGGATCTGGACCGCGCCCGAGTCGGCGGCGCTGGTGGCCGCGCTGGTCAAGCTCCGCGACGGCGGCGAGGTCGCGCGCGACGCCGAAGTGCTGCTGGTATTCACCGGCACCGGCCTGAAATACGCGCCGCCGTCCCTGCCGCCGCCGACCCACCTCGAGGGGACGGACGAAGAGGTTCTGGAACAGGTGAAGCGCGCCATCCGCCCGTAGGGTCCTGTGGTAGGATTGCCGGCACCGCGAGAGGTCCGTCGGGAGGAGGCCGGTCAATGACGATCGAAGTCGGCAAGCTCCGCAACGTCGGCGTCGTCGGTCACGGCGGCGTCGGTAAAACGTCCCTCGTCGAAGCGCTACTCTTCTCCGCGGGCGCCATGACCCGTCTCGGGAAGACCGACGACGGCTCGACCACGACCGACTTCGACCCGGATGAAATAAAGAGAAAAATCTCGATCAACACCGCGATTGCTTATTGTGATTGGAAGGGACATCGAATCAATCTCGTGGACACGCCCGGATACGGCGATTTTATAGCCGACGCGCGCGCGGGCCTCCGCGTCGTCGACGCGGCGATCGTCGTCGTGGACGCCGTCGCGGGCGTCCAGGTGCAGACCGAGAAGGTCTGGAAGTTCGCCAACGAGTACACCCTGCCGCGCGTGGTGGTCGTCAACCGGCTCGACCGCGAGCGCGCCGACTTCTACCGGACCTTCGAGTCACTCGCGCGCCGCCTCAAGGGCCGCCTCGTCGCGCTCCAGATCCCCATCGGGGAGGAGGCGGGCTTCAAGGGCGTGGTGGATCTCGTGAAGATGAAGGCGGTCACCAACGCCGGCGGTAAGCCCGTCGAGGGCGAGATCCCGGGGGACCTCTCCGACCGCGTGAAGGAGTACCGCGAGAAGCTCGTCGAGGCGGCGGCGGAGACGGACGACGAGCTCCTGAACAAGTATCTCGAGGAGGGCTCGCTCGGCGAGCCCGAGATGCTGAAGGCGCTCCGGACCGGGATCACGCAGGGCAAGCTCGTGCCGGTCGTCTGCGCGTCGGCCACGAAGAACATGGGGAGCCAGGCGCTGCTCGACCTGATCGTCGAGTCGCTGCCGTCGCCGGCCGACCGGGGCGAGGTCGCGGGGACCGACCTCAAGAGCAAGCAGGTCGGGACGCGGGGGCCCGATCCGAGGGCGCCCGTGACGGCGCTCGTCTTCAAGACGCTCTCCGACCCGCACATCGGCAGGCTCTCGCTCTTCCGCGTCGTGGGCGGCACGCTCAAGGCCGACTCGACGCTGCTGAACCCGGTCCGCGGGGCGAAGGAGCGCATGGGCCACGTGTCCTGGCTCATGGGCAAGACCCAGAGGAACGTCGAGGCGCTCGGTCCGGGCGAGATCGGCGTCGCCCAGAAGCTCAAGGAGACGCAGACGGGCGACACCCTCTGCGAGGAGACGCACCCGTTCGAGCTGCCGCGGATCACGTTCCCCGAAGCGGCGATCTCGTTCGCGATCCAGCCCAAGACCCGCGGCGACGAGGACAAGATCTCGACCGCGCTGGCCCGGATCGCCGAGGAGGACCCGACCGTCCACTACCACTTCGACCCCGAGACGAAGCAGCTGCTCGTCTCCGGCGTCGGCAGCCTCCACGTCGAGATGGT
>JBGPIS010000289.1:0-4009 GCA_041484965.1 Methylomirabilia bacterium | reverse complement strand
GCCTCGCGCGCGTCGACGGGCCGGCCCGTCATGATCAGGTCGAGCGCGCGGCCGAGGCCGACGATCGCCGGCAGGCGGATGGTGCCGCCGTCGATCAGCGGGACGCCCCAGCGGCGGTTGAACACGCCCATGACCGCGTCCTCCTCCACGACGCGCAGGTCGCACCAGAGCGCCAGCTCGAGCCCGCCCGCAACGGCGTAGCCGGCGACCGCGGCGATGACGGGCTTCGAGAGGCGCAAGCGCGTCGGCCCCATCGGCCCGTCGCCGTACGCGCGCGCGAGCCGCCGCGGTCCCGCGGCCAGCGCTTTCAGGTCGAAGCCGGCGCAGAAGACGCCGTTGGCGCCCCAGAGCACCGCGACGCGCGCGGCGCGGTCTTTCTCGAACTCGCGGAACGCGGCCCGAAGCGCCGCGGCCGTCGGCGGATCCACCGCGTTCCTCCGCTCGGGCCGGTCGAGGATGATCGTCGTCACGGGGCCGTTCGTTTCGCGGCGCACGCTCGCTCGTTCCATCGCTTGCGTCCTCCTCGCGGGTCATGGTACCAATGCTTTGTCCCTGCGCTGTCTGTGATGCCGGGGGAAAGTTTCAACCTCGGGCATACAACGGGAGCTGTGACAGAGGGTGGTGCGCAAGCCCCTCTTGAAGGGGAAGCCTGAAGCCCTCCTATTAACGGCGCCCACCTGGTCATACCAGGTTCGAAACACCGTCGGCACACGGCAGAGGCGGGGATTTGACTCCCTCCTCACACGCCGCCTATACTCTGGAAATGCAAGACATTTGGCTCAGTCTTGATGCTGTCATAGTAGTACTCGCCCTGGTCATCGGTGTCCTCCTCCACAAGTGGATCAGCGACCGGAAGATCGGCGAAGCCGCGGCCCGCGCCGACTCGATCATCAAGGACGCCGAGCGCGACGCCGCGAACCGCCGCAAGACCGCCGAGCTCGAGGCCAAGGAAGCCGCGCTCAAGGCGCGGACGTCTCTCGAGGAGGAGACGCGCCGGCGCGAGCGTGAGTTCCAGCAGATGGAGCAGCGCATCTTCGGCAAGGAAGAGGAGCTCGCGCGCAAGCTCGACCAGCTCGATCGGCGCCTGAGCGAGAACGCCACGAAGGAGCGCGACGTCGTCGTGCGCGAGCGGACGGTCGTCGACAAGGAGAGCCGCCTCGCCACGGCGCTGGAAGAGCAGCGGCGCAAGCTGGAGGCGATCGCCGGCCTCACCGCGGAGGAGGCCAAGCGGCAGCTCCTCGCGGCGCTCGAGCAGGAGGCGCGCCGCGAGGCGCAGCTCCTCGCGATGCGGCTCGAAGAGGAGGCGCGCGAGACCGCCACCGTCAAGGCGAGGGAAGTCCTCGCGACCACCATCCAACGGCTGGCGCCCGACTACACGGTGGAGACAGCCGTCTCGGTGGTGGATCTCCCCAGCGACGACATGAAGGGGCGCATCATCGGCCGCGAAGGGCGCAACATCCGCGCGCTCGAGCTCCACACGGGCGTGGACCTCATCGTGGACGACACGCCGGAAGCCGTCCTGATCTCCGCCTACGACCCCTACCGCCGCGAGATCGCACGGCGGGCGCTCCAGATCCTGATCGCCGACGGGCGCATCCATCCGGCGCGCATCGAGGAGGTCGTCGAGAAGGTCAAGAAGGAGATGGAGCAGCACCTGCGGGAAGAAGGAGAAAAAGCCTGCTTTGAGGTGGGTGTTCACGGGCTGCATCCAGAACTGGTGAAACTGGTCGGGCGGATGAAGTTCCGGACGTCGTATGGCCAGAACTGCCTCCAGCACTCGAAGGAGGTCGCCTGGCTCTCGGGGATGATGGCGGCCGAGATCAAGGCCGACGTCAAGCTCGCCAAGCGGATGGGCCTCTTGCACGACATCGGCAAGGCGCTCACCCACGAGCAGGAGGGGAGTCACCCCGAGCTCAGTCTTCAGGTGTTGACCAAGTACAACGAGTCGCCCGCCGTCATCAACGCGGCGCTTTGCGGCCACGAGAACGTCGAGCCCGAGACGATCGAGGCGATCCTGGTCGAGGCCGCCGACGGCATCTCGGCGGCGCGCCCGGGCGCCCGGCGCGACGTGCTCGAGTCGTACATCAAGCGCCTGGCGAAGCTCGAAGAGATCGCGATGTCCTACAAGGGCGTCGAGATGTGCTACGCGATCCAGGCCGGGCGTGAGCTCCGCGTGATAACCAAGGCGGACATCATCTCCGACCTCGACGCCCACCAGCTCGCGAAGGACATCACCAAGCGCATCGAGGCCGAGATGCAGTACCCGGGGCACATCAAGGTGATCGTCATCCGCGAGACGCGCGCGATCGAAGTGGCGAAGTAATGAACATCCTGATGGTCGGCGACGTCTACGGCGAGCCCGGGCGCCAGGCCATTGCGAAGCTGCTGCCGCGGCTCCGCCAGGAGCACGCGATCGACTTCGCCGTCGTCAACGTCGAGAACGCCGCCGGCGGCTTCGGCGTGACCGCGCCGATCGCGCGGCAGATCCTCGACGCCGGCGCCGACGTGATGACCTCGGGCAACCACATCTGGGACAAGAAAGAAATCATCGAGTACATCACGCGAGAAAACCTGCTGCTGCGCCCCGCGAACTTTCCCGCGGGCACGCCCGGTGTCGGCCACGTCAGCGTGAAGTGCGGCCCGTACCGGATCGCGGTGGTGAACCTCATGGGGCGCGTGTTCATGCTCCCCATCGACTGCCCGTTCCGGAAGGCCGACGAGATCGTTCCGGAGGTGCGCAAGGAGACGCCGATCGTCCTCGTCGACATGCACTGCGAGGCGACGAGCGAGTCGCTCGCGATGGGCTGGTACCTCGACGGGCGCGTGAGCGCCGTCGTCGGGACTCACCGCCATGTCCAAACGGCGGATGAACGGGTGCTCCCCGGTGGCACGGCGTACATCACCGACCTCGGCCTCACCGGGCCGACGGATGGCGTGATCGGCGTGGATCGCGCCCAGATCATCCACCGGTTCCTCAACCAGATGCCGATCCGCTTCGAGACCGCCAAGGGCCCCGCGGCTCTCCACGGCGTGGTGATCGTGGTGGACCCCGACACCGGCCGCGCGTCGTCCATCCGCCGTCTCAGCGTCCCGGCTTGATCCGCGACGCACGGTGATTCTCGACGGTCGGGCGGTCGCCCAGAGGGTCCTCGGCGAGGTCAAGGCGGGCGTCGAGCGCCTGCGCGCGGCGACGGGCGTGACACCGATGCTCGCGGTGGTCCTGGTCGGCGACTTCGCGCCGTCCAAGATCTACGTCGCCAACAAGGTGAAGGCGAGCGACTCGGTCGGCATCGCCACGCGCGACCACGTCTTCCCCGCGGGGCTCACGCAGGCGGAGCTGCTGGCGCTCCTGACGACGCTGAACGCCGACACGGGTGTTCACGGGATCCTGCTGCAGCTCCCGCTCGTCCCGGGCTGCGACGAGGACGAGGCGATCCGCGCGATCGCCCCCGAGAAGGACGTGGACGGCCTCCACCCGACGAACCTCGGTCAGCTCCTCGCCGGCGCGCCGACGGTCGTGCCGTGCACGCCGGCCGGCTGCATGGAGATCCTCGACTACTACGGCGCGAAGCTCGAGGGGAAAGAGGCCGTCGTCGTCGGCCGCTCGCGGCTGGTCGGCAAACCGCTCGCCCAGCTCCTCCTCGCCCGCCACGCGACGGTCACGATGTGCCACACGCGCACGCGCGACCTCGCCGCCCACACGCGCCGCGCCGACGTCCTCTGCGTCGCGGCGGGCCGCGCGCGGACGATCACGGGCGACATGGTGAAGGAGGGCGCCTGGGTGATCGACGTCGGGGTCAACCGCCTCGCGACCGGCCGGGTCGTCGGCGACGTGGACTTCGCCGCCGCCGAGCCGCGCGCCGAGGCGATCACGCCCGTGCCGGGCGGCGTCGGACCGATGACGGTCGCGATGCTGCTCAAGAACACGCTCGCCGCCGCCCAGCGCCAGCTCGCGACGCGATGAGCGGGATGCCGCGGCCGGCGGGTGGCGGGGGGGGGCTCGACCACG
>JBGPIS010000288.1:0-4012 GCA_041484965.1 Methylomirabilia bacterium | reverse complement strand
CTCCAGCGCTTGCTCGATCGCCTTGCGCACGTCCGCGGTGACCGGCTTCGCCGGCGTGACCGCGATCTTGTTCACCACGCCCCGCACGCTCATAAAGTGGCGCACGGCGCGCTCCGCGTCGTCGCGCTGGCTCCAGAGCTCGACGGTGCCCTCGAGTGTGACCCACCCATCCGAGACCGTGGACGTGATCTTCTCCTCGGGCACGAAGACGTCCCACTCGAGGGTGCGCCGGACGGCCTGGGCGATCTCGGTGTCGGTGCGAACGAGCCCGCCCGGAACCTTGACCTTGATGTCGTTGGCCACGTCGAGCACTCCGATCACGCGTCGCGCCGCCTCCTGGGCCGCCAGGCGCTTGGCCCAGCTCGTCACCGTGCCGGTGAGGGTGACAACTCCGTTGTCGACCTCGACACCGACCTCTGTCTCGTCGACGCGGGAATCCCACTTCAGCTCTTCGAGCACGTCGTGATGGATCTGGGTGTCCTTCTTTTTGATTCCTTGCGTCATGGTCGTTCTCCTCCTTTTTCCCCGCCGGCGGCGCTGATCCGCGTCGTCGACGAGACTTCCCTCCCTCGGCGCGCGCGAAACCGCGGGAACTCTGGATAGTCGCTGGGCGCTTGCCCGCAGATTCCGATCTTCCAGCCGCTCACCCGCGCGCTGGCGATAACGCCACGGCTGCACAGCCAGTGCCAGAGCCGACGCCCGCGAATCCACGAAGTTACACGCGGCGTGGCCAGCGTGGTGAGGCATCGCGCCCCCACGGTGTCGCGCGGCGTCCCCAATCTCCACGCGTGAGGATCTCATCGCGCGGACGCCAGGAGGGCATCCAGATCCGCCCGGCTCACGACCTCCTTCTCGATGAGGAGCTTGTCCAGCGACGTGAGCATCTCCCGCTTGGCTGTGAGGGTCTCGCGGACTCCCCGGTGGGCGGTCTCGAGAAGCTGCTCGATCTCCGCGTCGATCCGGCGCGCCGTATCTTCGCTGTACTCGCGCGGGGCCGTCGTCGGCACGTTGAGGAAGAGCGCCTGGCGCGCTGCCTCGAACGTCCCGAGTCCGAGGGTCTGGCTCATCCCGTAACGGGTCACCATGTGGCGCGCCATATCGGTGGCACGCTGGAGATCGTCCTGGGCGCCCGTCGAGATATCGCCGAAGATGAGTTCGGTCCGCATCGAGGAACCGCTCGAGGAGTTCCGGATGGTCACCGCCGCCGGGCTGGCTCCCGAGCCCATCGCTTTCTCGGTGAAGGTGGCGCTGATCGGGAGCCCGCTCTACTACTATTTCCTCTACAACCTCGACCAGGACTTCCGCGAGCTCTTCAAGGTCAAGGTGGACTTTGACGACTCGTTCGCCCGCACGCACGAGACGGAGCTGCCCTATGCTCGATTCGTCGGCGGCGCCTGCCGCGACGGCGGCCTTCGCCACTTCGACGCCGACGGCGTCGCTAACTTAACTAGAACAGCGCGATCGGGTTCACCGGGGAGCCCGTGACGCCCTGGAGCCGCAGCGGCGCAAGCGTGAGCATGAACTCCCACCGCCGTCGGGCGGCGCACGCCTCCGCCAGCTCTTCGAGGTTGCCGTTGTCGATGAGCCAGAGCCCCATGCCGACGAGGCCGACGATGTGCACGACGTTGCCGAGGCCGGGATGGGTCGCGGGGCTCACGTCGTTGTGGGTGTCGGTGCCGAGCATCGCGATGTCGCGCTCGCGGAACCACGGCATGCAGGCGACGTGGGCCGCGGGGGAGCCGTCCTTCAGCGGGTGGCGCGGTCCCTCCGAGAGCCGTCGCGCGTAGTAGCCGGTCCGGATCAGGAGGATATCGCCCGGCTCGACGCGCACGTTCTGCGCCTGCTCCGCGGCCTCGAGGTCCTCGGGCATCACGCCCTCACCCGACGCGAGCCAGCGGCCCTTGAGCGCGGCGATGTCGAGCAGGATGCCGCGGCTCACGACGCCATCGTGGAGGAGGTCTACCGACTCG
Organism: Methylomirabilia bacterium; assembly: GCA_041484965.1. Classification (GTDB taxonomy): domain Bacteria; phylum Methylomirabilota; class Methylomirabilia; order Rokubacteriales; family CSP1-6; genus JBGPIS01. The sequence continues at coordinate 2,042 of JBGPIS010000288.1, read as the reverse complement.
ACCTGGGCGCCCTCGCGTGAGGTGATCAGGTTGGCCGAACGCCCGTTGTAGATCTGACCCTGCCAGAAGTAGTGGGCCGGCGTGTCCACGTGGGTGATCGTGTAGCCGTGGAAGACCATGCCGATGAACTCGGAGGCGCCGCGCCGCTGTAACACCCGCTCGGGCGAGTCGTGGTCGCGCCCCTCGCCCGAGTCCACCATGAAGCGGAGCGGCTGGAACGAGGTGTCGGCGGTGATCGCGTTGGTCGCGATCGGGCGCGCGCAGCTCACCGGCACGCCGTCCCGCACGAGCGCCGCGGCGCGCTTCCGCGTCGCTGGCGTGATGAGATTGATCGTCCCGAGCTCGTCGTCCTTGCCCCAGCGGCCCCAGTTGCTGAGGCTCGAGATCAGCTTGATCACGTCGCTCTCGGTCAGGGTCGTTCCCACGGGCAGCCTCCTCGCAGGGCTCGGGCTAGAAATGCTCGAACGTGATCGGCTCACGCTCCATCCTGAGCCGCAGGTCCGCCATGAAGACGAGATAGGGATGAGCGCCGCGCGCGACGAGCGCGTCCCGGTCCGCACGGAGCATCGCGGCCGCGTCCTCCTCGGGGAGCCCCATCTCACGCATCGCGGCCCGGGCGTCCTTCAGGAAGCGCGCGCGGAACGCGTCGTCGGACTTGAGCGCGAAGAGGCACCGGTTCAGCCGGTAGGCGGCGGCGGGCGGGAACCGGTAGTGGGGCATCTCAGTCATAACAGCGGCCACTCCACGACGGCGTTGCCGTGGTGCCAGGAGGGCTCGTAGCAGTACACGTCGGCCTTCACCGCCCCCACCGCGCCGATCAGCGTGATCCACGTGCGCAGCTCGATGTTGCCCGTCCTGTCGAGCTCCTCGGGGGCGATCGCCGCCAGCTCACGGCCACGCCCGGCGCGAAGCGCCTCGAGCAGGCGCCGGTCGTAGTCGAACTCCGGCGACGCGTAGCGGTCGGTCCCGGGGAAGTGGGACATGCCGCCCGAGGCCACGAGGACCACGCGCTCCGGGCGCGCGCGCAGGATCTCGCCCAGCGCCCTCCCCCAGGCGTCGCACCGCGCAGGCGTCGGCTGAGGCGGGAGGTACACGTTCACGTGCAGCGGCACGATGGGGACGGCGGGCTCGGGCATCGTGAAGTGGAGCGGGACGTAGAACGCGTAGTCGAGCGGGGCATCCTGCGTGTAGAAGAGGTCGAACCCGCGCTCGATCCCCTGCTCGACGATCGCGCGGGCGAGCGGCTCGTGGATCGGAAACCGATAGCGATAGCGCCCGAACGTCCCCGCGCACTCCGTGCCGACGTAGACGGCGAGCGCCGGGACCGCGTCGAGAAAGAACGCCTCGATATGGTCGCCCGCGATCACCGCGATCGCGTCGGGGCGGAGCGCCTCGAGCCGCTGCCGGACCCGCGCGAAGGCGGCGTGGACGCGCAGGACGAGGTCGCGGTCCTCGGTCTCGGGCCTTGCCAAGAGCTGGGGCGTGTGGGCGCAGGCGAACGCCCCGACCAGCATCGCCCCTCAGCCCTGCGCCGCGGCGTCGATGACGGACCGCGGGATGATGAGGCGCGCCGCCATCACCGGGCGCGGCGAGGTGCCGATCCGCAGCTCGCCGACGATCGAGAGCAGCATGTAGGCCTCGCGGCGGTCCATGCCCGTGCGCCCGACGAGCCACTCGACGGCGCCGCGCGCGGCGTCCTCCGTGGCGAGCTCCATCGTCGGGCCGAAGCCGAGTACCTGCACCGTGTCATCCACCTCGAGGATCGGCCGATCGAGCGCGCGCCCCTTCTGGAGCTCCACGCGCGCGCGCACGGTCGCGTCGCACTCGACGCCGGTGCCGGTGATGATCCCGTCGCTGATCGCCGCGTGCGGGTCGGCGAAGAAGAGGAGCGCGCCCTCCACCATGACGGGCAGGTGGATGCGGCTCCCCGCCCGCGCGTCCTTCTGGTCGAAGTCGCCGCCGTAGGGGCCGGCGTACGAGGGCTTGTAGCCCTCCGTCGGCATGGTGGACACCGTGCCGAGGTTCGGGTTGAGCGGGATCGG
>JBGPIS010000287.1:0-4018 GCA_041484965.1 Methylomirabilia bacterium | reverse complement strand
GCGGCCCAGGTCAGCAGGATTTCCGCCGTCGCGTGGTCGAACGCGAGACGGACGCTCGCGGTGTCCTCCACCGGCCAGCCGGTGTGCCGCCGCGTCTCGAGCCGCGCGCTCACCGTCCGTGGCGCTTCACCGACCCAGCGCTGGACGATGTAGAAGACGTGCCAGCCGTGATCGGTGAGCACGCCGCCGCCGGCGACGGCGGGGTCGAGGCGCCAGTTGCCGTTGCCGCTGGTCGCCGCCGGCCCCATCCGAAGCGTCTCCCAGCCGACGCGGGTGACCCGGCCGATCCGCCCGGCGCGGACGAGCTCGCGCGTGCGGCGCACGATCGGGGCGTGATGCCAGTTGTGGACGGTGTGGAGGACGCGGCCCTTGGCGGCGGCCAGCCGGGCGAGCGGCTCGAGCTCGGCGGGCGAGCCCACGAGCGGCTTCTCGCAGAGCACGTGCAGCCCGCGCGCGAGGGCGGCGCGGATCAGCGGCGCGTGGCTCGAGGGCGGCGTGCAGATATCCACGAAGTCGAGTCCGGGTTCCGCGAGGAGCGCGTCGATGCTGTCATGCCAGCGGCAGCCTGGCAGGTGCGTGGCAAGCCAGGCGCGCTGAGCCGTCTGCGTGTCGGTCACCGCGACGATCTCGACGTCGCGCCGGCGGCGCCAGCCGGGCACGTGGCCGTGGACGGCGACGTTGCCGACGCCGATGATCGCGCCCCGCAGCATCCTACTGGAGCCCGTGCTCCTTGACGACGGCGCCGAGCGCCTCGTCGAGGATCGCGAGCCCCGCCAGCGCGGTCTCCTCGCGGATCACGAGCGGCGGGTTGATGCGGATGGACGGCGCATAGGTCATCGCGACCAGGCCGCGCCTGAGGCACGCCTGGTAGAGCGCCTGGGTGACCTTCCTGTCGAGCGGCGCCCGCGTCGTCCGGTCGGCCACGAGCTCGATCCCGAGCATGAGGCCGCGGCCCCGGACCTCGCCGACGCACCGATACTTCTCCTTGAGCGCCTCGAGCCGCGAGAGCATGACCTTGCCCACGCGCGCGGCGTGCGTGACGAGGTCCTCCTTCACGATGATCTCGAGCGCGGCGAGGCCGGCGGCCGACGCGAGCGGGTTGCCGCCGTAGCTCGACGAGCTGGCGCTCGCGTTCGACCACGGCGGGGCGGCCGTGATCGCGTCCGTGGAGATCACACCGGAGAGCGGGAAGCCGCCGCCCATGCCCTTGCCGACCGTCATGATATCGGGGACCACGCCGTCGTGCTCGGCGCCCCACATGGCGCCGGTCCGGCCGAAGCCGGAGAGCATCTCGTCCGCGATGAGGAGCGCGCCGTGCTCCCGCGCGATCGCCTGGATCGCCCGGAGGAACCCCTCCGGCGGCACCACGTTGCCCGCGGTGCCCTGGATGGGCTCGACGATGATCGCGCCCACTTCGCCGCCCGTCTGGTAACGGATGACGTCGCGCACGAACTCCGCGCATGCGATGCCGCAGTCGGGATACCGGAGCTTGAGCGGACAGCGGTAGCAGTCGGCGAACGGCGAGAGATAGCGGCCCGGCATGAAGGGCCCGAGATGGTGCTTGAACTCGCTCCCGAGGAGCGGGAGCACGCCGCCCGTCTTGCCGTGGAACCCGCCCCAGAATCCCACGACCTCCGCCTTGCCGGTCGCCGCCTTCGCGAGCCGCAGCGCCGCCTCGACCGCCTCGGCGCCGCCGGAGAACATCTGGATGCGTGTGAGCCCGTCCGGCGTCACGGACGCGAGGAGCTCCAGGAACTTCGCGCGCGTCTCGGTGGTGAAGCTGCCAAACGTGAGCCGCTCGACCTGGCGCTTGAGCGCCTCGACGTAGTGCGGGTGACAGTGGCCGACGCTGCCGACGCCGATCCCCGCGATGAAGTCGATGTACTCGTTGCCGTCCTCGTCGACGAGCGTCGAGCCGGAGCCGCGGGCCATCGCGAGGCCCGCCTGCAGCGCGAAGGACTGGCCGCCCGGGGCGAGGTGCCGGCGCTCCGTGGCGACGATTTCCTTCGAGCGCGGGCCGACGTCCTGCGGCGCGCTCACCGGGCGTCGTCCGCGAAGCGCAGCAGCAAATGGGACGCGATCCGCGCCGCGGCCTCGTCGCGAAAGAGCGCGAAGCTCGGCCACGCGTTCACGTCGAGCAGCACGGGCTCGCCCGACGGCGGCACGATCGCGTCGCCGCCGTAGACTTCGAGGCCGAGGGCCGAGCCCGCGCTCCGCACCAGCCGCGCCAGCCGCCGCTCGTCGAACCGGTGGCCGGCCAGCTTCTGCTCCTTGTGGTAGAACCAGCGGAACCACGGCGGCTCGCCGTGCGGGCCCCCGCCCGCGCCGATCCCGTAGAACTTGACGAGGTCGCCCTCCACGTGGGGCTGGATGACGGCGCGTGCGATCCCGCGCTCGGCGAGGCCCCGGAGCGCCGCGGCCACGGCGGCGGGCGTGGGCGCGAAGACGACGTCGCCGTCCTGCGTGTTGTGGACGTCCGCGCGCTTCACCCACGCCGGCGGCGTGGTGGCGCCGTCCGTCCCCGCCGTCGAGACGAGCCGGCTCGGAATGAAGGGCACGGTCGCCTCCTCGAACGCCGCGATCATCCTGTCGCGGTACGTGTTCAGCACCGCCTGGGGGCTGTTCACGTGGGGCACGCCGCGCGTCTCGAGGCCGTGGAGCTTGCCGAGCACCTCGACGCGCTCGCACATCAGGAACACGAACTGCGGCGGGGCGTCGTCGAGGACGCTCACCTCGTCCGGCGTCTTCAAGACGACCTGGAGCCCTTTGGCTTCGAGGTGCTTGCCCGTCAGGCGCAGGATCTCGGTGTCATCCGACTCCCGGCCCGGCGAGTGCGCCACTTCTCTGAAGATGCCCCAGCAGAGCGAGTTGTCCACGCGTGACCTCCTCGAAGCCCTCATGATACCCGGCCTGCCAGGGCCAGCGCCTCGGCAAGCGCGACGTCGTCGGCTCGATCCACGTCCACGACCGTCCGGATGACCTCGCCGTAGAGCGGCTCGCCCTCCCGGTGGAGCCAGCCGAGGAACTCCCGGAGCCGGCCCAGGCCGGCCGGCGGGGCGAGGCGGCGCACTCGTTCGGACACGAGATACATCCCGGCGGTGACGAGGTCGCCCGTGGGGCCGCCCAGGCCCAGGACGCGGCCGGTGGCGTCCAGGCTGACACGCAGCGGATTTTCGTCCGCGACGAACGGCGTCACCGCGAGGACCGTCGCCTCGGGCGGGCGCGTCAGCGCCGCCTCGACGAAGCGCATGAAATCGGCCTCGAGGCACCAGGCGTCGACCGTCGAGACCAGCATGCGGCCGCCGCCGCCCCGGGTGACCACCTCCACGAAGCTCTCGAGCGACGACTGCGTCGTCTTCACGACGAACTCGACGGCCAGATCGGGGAAGCGCGACCTCACCCAGTCCACGCACTCGCGTTCCTGCTCGTTCACGATGACGACGAGCGGGGCGACCCGGGCGGCGCGGAGGTTCCGGATCACGGACTCGATCAGCGGCACCCCCGCGATGGGGACCATCGGCTTGGGCATCACGAAGCCGTCCCGGCGCAGGCGGCTCCCCTCGCCCGCCGCGATGATGCCGCCCACGAGCGGCGCCCTCACAGGAGCACCCCCTCGAGGTCCTTCAGCGAATGAATCACGCGGTCGTCCCGGCAGCAGGGCCCGCCGGCCGGCGCCGCGTCGCCGACGAGCCAGATGTGGCGCATGCCGAGCGCCCGCGCCCCCGCCATGTCGCGCGGCAGCGAGTCGCCGACGAAGGTCGCCGCGGCGGGCGTCGTGCCGAGCGCGTCGAGGGCGTGACGGAAGATGCGCGGGTCCGGCTTCGCCCAGCCGACGCGCGCCGAATCCACGATGGCGCCGAAGAGCGGCCGGATCCCAGTCTCGTCGCACACCCGCTCGAGGTTGCCGTAGAAGTTGGAGACGATGGCGAGCCGGTAGCGGCGCGCGAGCCGGGTGAGGAGCGGGGTGTTGTCGCGGAGGCTCTCGAGCGTCGCGTCGAGGAACCGGCCTGCGACCCGG
>JBGPIS010000286.1:0-4049 GCA_041484965.1 Methylomirabilia bacterium | reverse complement strand
CCCCGGCCCGAGCCATTCGCATCGGCGTGGCCCGCGACGTGGCATTCCAGTTCTATTACGTGGAGAACCTGGAACTGCTGAGTGAGGCGGGGGCCGAGCTGGTCTTCTGGAGTCCGCTGGAGGAGCCCGAGCTGCCCGAGGTTGACGGCCTCTATTTCGGCGGCGGTTATCCCGAGCTCCACGCGCTGCGGCTCGCCGACAATGTCTCCATGCGCAAAGCGGTGCGCCGGTTCGCCGAGGCCGGCCGGCCGATCTACGCCGAGTGCGGCGGGCTCATGTACCTCGCCGAGACTCTCGAGGATCCGGACGGCATGGCTCATCCGATGGTCGGCGTGCTGCCCACCACCGTCAGAATGAGGCCGCGGCGCATGGCCCTCGGCTACACCGAGGTCACGCTCACGGGCTCGACGCCGCTCGGGCCTGCCGGCACGGTCGCGCGGGGCCACGAGTTCCACTACTCGACGCTCGATCCCGTACCCGACAGCGTCGAGCGCGTGTACCGGCTCGCGCAAGGCGGCGCCGCCGGGCGCGCCGAGGGCTATCTGGTCGGCCGGACGCTCATGAGCTACGTCCATCTCCACTTCGCGTCGAACCCCGAACTGCCGCGGGCGTTCGCCGCCGCGTGCGCCGGAGCCCGCGCATGACCCGTCCGGCGCTCGCCGTCGCGCTCGCGCTGGCGCTCGCGCTGCCCGCGACGGCCTTCACCGTGCGCGACATGCTGGGCAGGGGCGTGACGCTGGCCGGGCCGCCGGCACGCATCGTCTCGCTCGTGCCGAGCGTGACGGAGATCCTCTATGCCATCGGCGCCGAGGACCGGCTCGTCGGCGTGACGGATTTCTGCGACTACCCGCCGGCCGCCCGCCAGAAGGCGAGCGTGGGCGGCATGGTCAACCCGAATCTCGAGGCGATCGTGGCCCTCACGCCGGATCTGGTCATCGCGACCACCGAGGGCAATCGCGAGGAGACCTTCGCCCAGCTCGAGCGCCTTGGGATCCCGACGTATCTCGTCGCCGCGCATCACGTGAGCGATGTCACGGGACTCATCACGCGCCTCGGCGGGCTCACCGGGCGGCAGACGGCGGGGGACGCCTTGCGCGCGCGGCTCGAGCAGCGGATCGAGGCGGTGCGCACGACGGTCCAGGCGTTCCGCCGCCCGCGGGTCCTCTATGTGCTCTGGCCCGAGCCCTTGATCGTGCCGGGCAGGGGATCGCTCGTCGCCGAGCTGATCGGGCTCGCCGGCGGCGAATCGATCACCGCGGCCGCCGGCGACGCCTATCCGCGCTACAGCCTCGAGGCGGCGGTCGCGAGAGCGCCCGAGGTGATCCTGCTCGCCAACCACGGCTCCAACACGGGCCCGATCGAGCGCGAGCGCTGGCAGCGGCTCACGGATCTGCCGGCGATCAAGACCGGCCGGCTCCATCAGATGGACGGCAACCTCCTCCACCGTTACGGCCCGCGCGTGGTGGACGGGCTCGAGCAGCTCGCGCGGGCGATCCATCCGGAGGCGTTCAGGTGAGCCCGGCTGCACGGCTCATGACGGTGCTCGGCGTTCTCGCTGCGATCCTGGTCCTCGCCGGCGCCGCGGCACTCTTCGTCGGCAGTGCGGCGATCTCGCCCCGCGCCGTCGTGAGCGCGGTGACGGGGCGCGCCGCCCCGGAGTCGGTCGAAAGCGTCGTGACGCTGTCGATCCGCCTGCCGCGGATTCTGGTGGCGATGCTCGCGGGCGGCGCTCTCGCCGTCGCCGGTGTCGCGTTCCAGGGGCTCACCCGCAACCCGCTCGCCGAGCCGTCGGTGCTCGGCATCTCCGGCGGCGCCGCCTTCGGAGTCGTGATCGGGCAGAGCGTGGGATTCGGACCCGGCGTGCTGGAGGCGGCCGGGCTGACGGTGTTCGCGTTCGCCGGCGCTCTGCTCGCGGCCGGGGCCGTGTATCTCATCGCGGCGGCCGGGCGCGGGTTCCAGATCCAGACGCTGCTCCTCGCCGGCGTGATCGTCGGCATCTTCTTCGCGTCGGCGATCACCGTCGTGATCTCGCTCCTCGACTTCAACCGGCTGGGCGGCGTCATCCACTGGCTCCTCGGCAACCTGGCGCCCATCCCGCGCGGTTCGCTGGCGCTCTTCGCGGGGCTCGCCGCGCTCGGCTTCTGGCTCGTCCTGACGCGCGCCCGCGAGCTGAACCTCCTGGCGCTCGGCGAGGAGTCGGCGCAGCAGCTCGGGGTGAACGCGGAGCGGCTCAAGCTCGCGATCTTCATCGGCGCGGCGCTCCTCACCGCGAGCGTCGTCGCGTTCGCGGGCCCCATCGGCTTCGTCGGGCTCATCGTGCCGCACGCCCTCCGGATGGTCCTCGGTCCCGACAACCGGCTCCTGGTCCCGGCGTCGCTCGTCGGGGGCGGGGCGTTCCTTCTCCTCGCGGACACGCTGGCGCGGAACATCGTCGCGCCGGCGGAGCTGTCGGTGGGGGTGATCACCTCCTTTTGCGGCGCGCCGTTCTTCGTCTACCTGCTCCGCACGCGCTACCGGGCGAGCCTGTGATGGGCGCGCCGCTCCTCGAGCTCAACGGCGTGGGCTTCGCGTATCCCGCGTCGCCCGGGCACCGCGAGCGCCCGTTCCGGCTCCACGATCTCTCGTTCGCGATCGCGCCGGGCGAGATCGTCGGCGTCATCGGCCCCAACAGCGCGGGCAAGACGACGCTGATCCGCCTGCTCACGCGCGTGCTCGCGCCGACGGCGGGCGAGATCGTCCTCGAGGGGCGGCCGCTCGCGCGCTGGAGCCAGGCCGAGCTCGCGCGCCGGATCGCGGTGGTGCCCCAGGGCGTGCTGCCGCGGTTTCCGTTCACGGTCGGCGAGCTGGTGCTGATGGGGCGCTACCCCCACGCGCCGGATCGCTATTTCGAGAATCCCGCCGACCTCGCCGCCGCGCGCGAGGCGATGGCGGCGACGGGCGTGCTCGAGCTGGCGGCCCTGCCACTCGACAGCCTGAGCGGGGGCGAGCGCCAGCGCGCCGTGGTCGCGCGCGCACTCGCGCAGGAGCCGCGGCTACTGATTCTCGACGAGCCCACCGCGCATCTCGACCTCCGCTACCAGGCCGAGTCGGCGGCGCTCCTGCGCCGCCTCAACCGCGAGCGCGGCGTGACCGTCCTGCTGGTGTCTCACGATCTCAATCTGGCAGGAGAGATCTGCGACAGGCTCCTGCTGATGGCGGACGGGCGACTGGTAGCCGCGGGCGCGCCGGAAGCGGTGCTCGAGGAATCGCTCCTCGGGGCGGTGTTCGCCTGCGAGGTGACGGTGGAGAAGAGCGCCACGACGCGCCGGCCGGTCGTGCAGCTGACTTGGCGGGTTGACTCCCCGAACGCGGGTGCTGCGGCGTCCCCGACGGCAAATCAGAGGAGGTGACAGGACCGGCAGTCGTCGAATCGAGTGAGCTCCGGATGCAGGGAAGCCGGTCAGAAGCCGGCACGGTCCCGCCACTGTGAGTGGGGAGCACGCGCCCAGACGAGCGCCACTGTCCGCGGATGCGGATGGGAAGGCCGGGCGCCGCGCGACGATCCACGAGTCAGGAGACCTATCCGGAGCGGAGCCTTCCAACCCTTTCGCGAGAAAAGGAGTGAAGCGATGCTGCGGATTCTCCTGATGGCCTGGGTGTCGGCGGTGGTCGCGGTCGGTCCGGCCGGCGCCGATGAGGTGAAGAAGCTGGACCCCGTGGTCGTGACGGCGACGAAGACGGAGACGCCCGCCGGCGAGCTCGGCGCGAGCGTCACGGTCGTGACGGAGGAGGACTTCAAGACCTACCACTACCCGACCGTGGACGAGGCCCTGCGGAACGTCCCGGGCCTGGAGGTCCGGCACTCCGGCAGCTTCGGCAAGACGACGGGCATCACGATCCGCGGCGCCAACACGAAGCAGGTGCAGATCCTCGTGGACGGCGTCCGCGTGAAGAGCCCGACGCTCGGCGAGGTGGACCTCTCGGACATCTCGCCCGACATGATCGAGCGGATCGAGGTGATCCGCGGCCCCCAGTCGACGCTCTACGGCGCCGACGCGATCGGCGGCGTG
>JBGPIS010000285.1:0-4049 GCA_041484965.1 Methylomirabilia bacterium | reverse complement strand
GTCGCGCTGTACTCGACGGTCACCACGACGACCCGGGTCCCGCGCAGGCGCGCCTCGGTCATCCAGTGGCTGTCCGGCATCTTGGTGGTGATCCAGTTCATCCCCCACACCAGGAGCAGGTTGGCGTTCTCGGCGTCGAACAGCTCGAAGTCGGAGGTCTGGTCGCCGTGGACCATCGGATGGCCGGGCGGCAGGTCCGTGTGCCAGGAGTAGGAGTCCCAGAGGCCGGCGCCCTTGGCCTGGTCGGCGCCCACGCCGCGGATCTTCGCGTCGAGCAGGGCCAGCAGGTTGCCCATCCGGTAGGTCCCCACGATGCGGGTGGCGCCGAGCTTGGCCATCCCGCCGCGGAACTTCGTCGTCCGGACGCCGGCGCCTTCCACGGCGTCGACCATCGCCGCGTCGTAGCCCTGGGCCAGGAGGTAGCGACGCCCCTGCACGCCGCTGTAGGTGCGGGCGATGTTCTCGAGCGCCCGGGCGTGCAGCCCGTAGGCCTCCGCGTGGGGCATCCGCACGAAGCTGTCCCACCCGCGCTTCATCAGGTCGGCGGGCGCGCGGCCGGTCTCGGGGTCGCGCGGGAAGCCTTGTTCCACCCACTCCTTGAACCCGCGGCGCACGAGGGCCGACTTCACGCGGCGGTCGCCGTAGAGCCGGCGTCCGAGGACGAGGCCCTTCTGGCAGCAGCGCGGGTCCCACCGCGCGGAGGCCCGATGGCCCGAGAGGTCCGTCGCCTTGCCGTAGCCGTACGTGGGCTCGATGCGCACGAGCACGTTGTTCTTCACGAAGCCGCGCAGCAGGCAATTGTGCGTGTCGTTGGGCGCACACAGAAAGGTGAAGGTGCGGTCGTGGCGGAAGATGTCGCGATACATCCGCTCCCAGTCGCGGTTGGGATAGGCGTCGAGCGGGTTCGGCACACGCACGGGGGCGAGGACGCGGTACTGCGCGAGCAAGTCGCCGGGGTTGGCGACCGCTCCCAGTCCCGCCATCGCGGCCAGCCGAAGAAAGTCACGTCGGTCCATCGCTCCCTCCTGATCGTCTACGTTCGTCGCGATCGATGCGCCCAGGGGCATCGTCCCCCGTGACGGTGGCCGGCGGGTATGACGTGGATCACAGAGCGGCCGCCGGCGGCGACGGCGCCCCGGACGCCAGCGGCGTGTAGTACGCCTGTCCGGCGCAGGCCCGGCAGAGCGTGCGGCCGCAGCGCACCACCTCGCGCTGGTAGTTCACGCCCTCGCCGCACGCCTCGCACGCGACCCGCAGCCGCCGGCGGTCGAGCCAGCCCGGCTCGATCGCGACACGGTCGATTCGGAGGAGCAGCGGCTCCGGCATCACCCGGTAGGCGACGATCTGCGTGCGTCGAGGGTCGGCCTCACCGAGCGCAAACGCCGGTGCCAGCTCGCGCGCGCCGTCGCGGGCGGACACGCGCACCGCGGCGCCCGTGACGACGTCGACGAAGGTGGCGGCCATTCTGCCGTAGTCGAGATGCTTCAGCGTCCGCTTGCCCAGGCTCACGCCCGTCAGCGCCTGGATGGCGTCCGTCGCGCAGCGGTCGATCTCGACGAAGACCACGAGACGCTTGCCCGGGCTCTTCGGCCGGTCGAATCCGAGCTCGCGACAGCCGGCGATGGTCATGCGGGCGCCGAGCACCTGTCCCGGACAGAGATGACCGTGGAAGGCGATGGTCTCCGCGAGCAGGTCGTCGAACGACCGCTCGCCGAGGGGAGCCTCGGCAGGGGACATCATCGAATGAGCGCCACATGCGAGAGCCTTGCCAGCCGTACGCCCGAGGGATTCCGGGGACTTGGAGCGAGTCGCCGGCGTGCGTCTGTGGCGGCGCCGTCCCACTGGTGAGTCGGCGCCCCAGGCCCGGGTGATATGATCGGCCCGCATGCCAGGCCACGCGGCGGCGACCCTGCTGAGGGCCAATGCGATCTTCGCCACGCTGCCGGGGAACGAGGTCGATGCCCTGGCCGCCGTCGCGCGCGAGGAGTCCCACCGCGTCCGCGAGTACATCTTCATGGAAGGTGATCCCGCGCTCTGGCTCTACATCGTGAAGGCCGGCCGCGTGAAGATCCTGCGGCAATCGCGGACGGGCCGCGACGTCGTCCTCGAGCTGCTGGGCCCCGGCGAGGTGTTCGGGGGCGTCGCCGTCATCGAGCGCCGGGCGTATCCGGCCTCCGCCCAGGTCGTCGAGGCGGCGACGGTCGTCAAGATCCCGGGCGAGGTCCTGCTCGCGGTCAGCGAGCGCCAGCCGTCGGTCATCAGGGAGATGGCGCTCATGATCGGCCGCCGCCTGCGATCGGCGCATGATTCGGTGAAGTCGCTCGCCGTCGATCCGGTCGAGGCGCGCCTGGCGGCGCGCCTGCTCCGCCTGGCCGAGAGTGAGGGGCCCGCCCGCACGACGGGCCTGAAGCTCCCGTTCCACCTCACGCGGCAGAGCCTGGCCGACATGACGGGCACGACGGTGGAAACGACGATCCGCATCGTGAGCCGCTGGCTCAAGGACGGCCTGTTGCTCGACGACAACGGCCGGTTCGTCCTCGCAGACGTCGCGGCCCTACGCGCCCTCGCCGAGGGCGAGCGCGAGGAGGACTGAGCGTGCGCGTCTAGGTGGATCCCCCGGGCCCTATGACGAGGCTCATAACCGCGTCGTGGGCGTACCGCTACGCTGGAGGCCAGGGAGGATCAGTCATGACTCATGCGTCCGGTTGCCATGGTCACGGCGCGCCGCCGACGCCAGATCCCGCGCCGGCGCGACCGGCGGTGCTCGACGCCGTTCCCGAGTCGCGCCGCGTGCTCGTCGACGTGCGTGAGGACATCCGTCGCGGAGCCGAGCCCTTCGCGCGCATCATGACCGCCGTCAAGGCGTTGGCCGCCGACGAGGTGCTCGTGCTCCGCGCGCCCTTCGAACCGATCCCCCTCTACGACGTCCTCGGCAAGCGCGGGTTCGGGCACTGGACCGAGTGCCGTGGCGCCGAGGACTGGTGGATCGTGTTCTACCGCGGCGCGGCCGTCGAGACCTCGAGCGGGACGTCAAAGGCCGAGCGGGCTGAGCCCGCGGCCGGCGCGTCGCGCACGATCGACGTGCGCGGGCTCGAGCCGCCCCAGCCGATGGTGCGCGTGCTCGAGAGCCTGGACGTCCTTCCGGCCGGCGGCGAGCTGGTCGTGCTGCACGAACGGCGCCCGATGCTCCTCTATCCCCAGCTCGACGAGCGCGGGTTCGTCCACGAGACGGACGAGCCCGCGCCCGGCGTCGTCCGCATCCGTATCCGCCACGCCGACGGCGCAGCGCGCGTGCCGGCAACGTCCTGACCATGCCGCCCGCGCCCGGCCGTGCTCCGTCGGAGACGCTGCCCCTACGGTACCTTCTCGCCGCCGCCGTGTCGTTCGTCACCGCCGCGGTGGCGGTGCCGTGGCTTGCGGAGGCGCTCGCCGGGCACTACTACCAGCCGCGCGTCTTCGCGCTCACCCACATGGTCACGCTGGGCTGGATCACGCTCAGCATCATGGGCGCGAGCTACCAGCTCATCCCCATCGTGCTCGAGCGCCCGATCTGGAGCGAGCGTCTGGCCCGGGCGCAGTTCCTCGTGCTCACTGTCGGGATCGTGGGCATCGTCAGCCACTTCTTCATCGGCCGGTGGCCGGGGCTCGTGTGGGGCGCGGGGCTCGTTGCCCTCGGCGTCGGCGCCCACGTCATGAATGCGGCGATGAGCGTCCGCGGGATCCGGCGCTGGACGTTCACCGGCCGGCTCGTCGTGCTCGCGCTCGCGGCGCTCGTGCTCACCACGGGCTTCGGCGCCGCCCTCGGCCTCGATCACGTCGTGAAGGTGCTGCCCGATGACGTCTTCGCCAACGTGCACGCGCACGTCCACCTCGCCCTGCTCGGCTGGGTGCTGCCGATGGTGCTCGGTGTCGGCGCGCGCGTCTACCCCATGTTCTTACTCGCCCATGAGCCTTCCGGCCGCCTCGGCGCCGTCCAGCTCTGGGGGCTCGCGGCCGGCGTGCCGCTCGTCGTTGCCGGCATCCTCACCGAAACGCGGGTCGTGCTCGTG
>JBGPIS010000284.1:0-4054 GCA_041484965.1 Methylomirabilia bacterium | reverse complement strand
GACTTCGATCTCGAGGGCACCGTGTTCGGCGAGCGGCTCTTCATACTGGCTGATCTGGAAATTTTTCGGCATGTCCGGGTAGTAGTAGTGCTTCCGGGCGAACCGGCACGCCGGGTTGACGCGGCAGTCGAACGCGAGCGCCGTCCGGATCCCGAACTCGATCGCCCGCCGGTTGATGACGGGCAGCACGCCGGGCATCCCCTGGCACACCGGGCACGTCTGGGTGTTGGGCGCGGCGCCGAAGGCAGTCGGGCATCCGCAGAACATCTTCGAGCGCGTCAGGAGCTGGGCGTGGACTTCGAGCCCGATGACGACCTCCCAGTCGGTCTTCGTGGCCGTCATCCGAGACTCGGCTTTCGCTCGAGCCACGCCGTTGCCTGCTCGTAGGCGTGGGCCACGCGCAGGAGCGTCGCCTCGTCGAAGGCGCGGCCGATGAGCTGGAGCCCGACGGGCAGGCCCGCGCGGGTGAACCCGCAACGGATGGACACGGCCGGCAGCCCCGCCAGGCTCGTCGGGACCGTGAAGACGTCGTTCAGGTACATCGCGAGCGGGTCCGCCTTCTCGCCGTGCTTGAAGGCGACACTCGGCGTCGTCGGCGCGACGAGCAGGTCCGCGCGCGTGAAGGCCGCGTCGAAGTCACGCCGGACGAGCGTGCGGACTTTCTGGGCGCGCCCGTAGTAGGCCTCGTAGTAGCCGGCGGAGAGCGCGTAGGTGCCGAGCATGACGCGGCGCTTGACCTCGGCGCCGAAGCCCGCCGCCCGCGTCCGGCTCGACATCTCGACGAGGTCCTTGGCGCCCGGGACGCGAAGTCCGTACTTCACGCCGTCGTAGCGCGCCAGGTTCGAGGACGCCTCCGCCGGCGCGATCACGTAGTACACCGCGATCCCGTAGTCCGTCGTCGGCAGCGACGCGTCGTCGATGGCCATCCCGAGACCGCGAAGCACCTCGATCGCCTCGCGGACGACGCGCGCGACCTCGGGCTCGAGCCCCTCGGCGAAGTACTCGCGCGGGATGCCCACGCGGAGCCCCGCGACCCGCGTGTCGAGCGCCGCGGCGTAGTCGGGGACGGGCGCGTCCACGCAGGTCGCGTCCCGCGGGTCGCCGCCGGCGATCGCCCGGAGCAGGAGCGCCGCGTCGGTCACGTCACGCGCGAAGGGGCCGATCTGGTCGAGCGAGGACGCGAACGCGACGAGCCCGTAGCGCGACACGCGGCCGTAGGTGGGTTTCAGTCCGACGATCCCACAGAATGCCGCGGGCTGGCGGATCGAGCCTCCCGTGTCGGTGCCGAGCCCGCCGGCGGCGAGCCCGGCGGCGACGGCGGCGGCGGGTCCGCCCGAGGAGCCGCCGGGCACGCGCGCGAGGTCCCAGGGGTTGCGCGTCGGCTTGAAGGCCGAGTGCTCGGTGGAGGAGCCCATCGCGAACTCGTCCATGTTGCCCTTGCCGAGCATCACCGCGCCCGCGGCGGCCAGACGCGCGACGACGGTCGCGTCGTACGGCGGCACGAAGCTCTCGAGGATCTTCGAGCCGCAGGTCGTCCTCACGCCGCGCGTGCAGAGAACGTCCTTGTAGCTGAGCGGCACCCCGTCGAGCGGGCCAAGCGGCGTGCCGGCGCGATAGCGGGCGTCGGCCGCCGTCGCGGCCCTCCGCGCGTGCTCCCGCGTGACGGTGAGGTAGGCGCCGATCTGGCCGTCGAGCTTCTCGATCCGCGCGAGATACGCCTCCGTCACCGCCGTGGGCGTCGCCTCCCCGCGGCGAAACGCGTCGGTCAGCTCGTGGATGGTCCTCTCGGTCACGCTCCGTCCTCGATGATCCGCGGCACGCGGAAGAGCTCGCCGACCCGGTCGGGCGCGTTGGCGAGCATCTCGTCCCGAGAAACGCAGGGCGCGACCTCGTCCTCGCGCATGACGTTGACCAGCGGCACCGCGTGGGAGGTCGGCTCGACGCCCTCGACGTCGAGCTCCTTCAGCTTGTCGATGTAGGTCAGGATCGAGTTGAGCTGCTCGCGCATCTTCTCGAGCTCGGCGTCGCTGAGCGCGAGCCGCGCCAGCCGCGCCACGTGGAGCACGTCTTCTTTGCCGATCATTGTAACGGTGTCCCCGGGACCGCGTGTGTCTGAGGGTGGCCTGCTGTAGGCACGTGTGGCTCTGTCACTCTCACGCACTCTTCATGTTTCTTCATGTTCAGAGCTCTTCGAGCTGCGCGTACTGGAGCGAGAGCTGCTTCCGGCCGACGGAGGCGAAGCGCACCGTCACGAGCGTGTCGTCACCGCTTCGCTCGACGCCGACCACGAGCCCTTCGCCCCACCGGCCGTGCCGGACGCGCGCGCCGACTTTCAGCGGCAGGTCGTCGTCTCCCGCGTCGAGCTGCGGCTCGTCCACGGGGGCCGGGAGCCGCGGTTCGCGGCCCGCGGCGCCCAAGAGGACGAGGTGCTCCTCGGGCATCTCGAGGAGGAAGCGCGAGGGCTCGCCGAGCCCGTAGCCGTGCATTCTCCGGTGGAGCGCGTAGGAGATGGCGAGCCGCGCCTTGGCGCGGGTGACGCCCACGTAGCAGAGCCGCCGCTCCTCCTCGACCTCGTCGGCGGAGGCCATCGAGCGCGCGTGGGGGAAGACGCCCTCCTCCATCCCCGTCAGGAACACGACGGGAAACTCGAGCCCCTTCGCCGAGTGGAGCGTCATGAGCGTGACGCCGCGTGTTCCATCCGGAAGCTCGTCGACGTCGCTCACGAGGGCGATGCCGTCGAGGAAGCCCTCGAACGTCGCGGTCTCCTGGGTCCGGGCGTAGTCCTCGGCGGCGGCGATCAGCTCCTCCAGGTTCTCGAGCCGCGCCTCGGCCTCGGACGAGCGCTCCCGCTTCAGATCCTCGCGGTAGCCCGAGACGTTGAGCACGTCGTCGATGAACGCGGGAAGCAGCGTGCCCGCCCGCCCGGCCGCGAGCCGCGCGATGAGCGCGGCGAAGTCCTCGAGCCCGCGCCGGGGCTTGCCCGTCAGGTCGGCGGGCGGCGCCGCGGCCTGAGCGAGGAGCGGCCGGCCCTCGCGCACCGCCACCTCGTCCAGCCGCGCGAGCGTGGCGCGCCCGATGCCCCGGCCCGGCGCCTGGATCGCCCGACGGAAGGCAACGTCGTCGGCCGGGTTCACGATGAGCCGGAGGTACGCGAGCGCATCTCTGATTTCCTTCCGCTCGTAGAACCTCACCGAGCCGACGATCACGTACGGGATCGCGCCCCGGCGCAGCGCGTCCTCGAGGACGCGCGACTGGGCGTTGGTGCGGTAGAAGACGGCGACGTCGTCCCAGGGCACCCCGTCGCCGCGCGCGGAGAGGATCGACTGGGCGACGAAGTTCGCCTCCTCGTGCTCGTCCCAGGCGCGGTAGACGGTGGCCTTCTCGCCCTCGACGTTCTCGGTCCAGAGCGTCTTGTCCTGGCGCGAGAGGTTGTTGGCGATCACGCCGGCGGCAAGCGCGAGGATGCGCTTGGTGGACCGGTAGTTCTGCTCGAGCCGGATCACCCGCGTGCCGGGGTAGTCGGTTTCGAAGTCGAGGATGTTCCGAATGTCAGCGCCACGCCAATGATAGATCGACTGGTCGGGATCGCCGACGACGCAGACATTCCGGTGCTCGCCCGTGAGCTGGCGGATGATCCGGTACTGAGCGCGGTTCGTGTCCTGGTACTCGTCCACCAGCACGTGGGTCCAGAGACCGCGGTACCAGCGGAGCACCTCCGGCACCTCGTCGAAGAGACGCACGGTGAGGAGCAGAAGATCGTCGAAGTCCACCGCGGCCGCCGCCTGGAGCTTCTCCTGGTAACGCCGGAAGAGCTGGGCGATCGTCTCCTCGCGCGGCCCCCGCGCCGCGTGCTCGACTTCGTCCACCGACACCATCTGGTTCTTCGCCGCGCTGATCCGGTGGACCAGCGAGGCCGGCGTGTAGCTCCGATCGATCAGGTCGAGCTCCCGCATGCACTCCTTCACGAGCGAGAGCCGGTCGTCCTCGTCGTAGATCGTGAAGTGCGGCGGGTAGCCGATGTGCCGGATGTGCTGGCGGAGGATCCGCACGCACG
>JBGPIS010000283.1:0-4077 GCA_041484965.1 Methylomirabilia bacterium | reverse complement strand
GCTTCGCCGCCGTCGTCGAGGAGATGAAGCACCGGGTATTCAACGTCCAGTGCCTCGAGGAGACGACCGTCTACGCCATCCCCGGTGCCCGCCTGCGGGAGATCCTCAAGCTCGAACCCGCCACCGGTTACGCCGTCATGCAGCGCTTCGCCGGCCTCATGGCCAAGGCCGAGGGCTACGTGTCGGCGCGGACGGGCGGGTTAAGCATCCGCCACGCCGGCAAGATCTACGCCCCCGAGGGCGTACACGTCGTCGCGGTCGAGGACTGCTCGTTCGACGTACCCGCCGGCGGGATCTGCGTGGTCGTGGGGCCCTCGGGGTGCGGCAAGACGACGCTGCTCAACGCGATCGCCGGCTTCGACGTGCTGACGTCCGGCGAAATCCTCCTGGACGGCGCGGTGATTGCCACGCCCGGCCAGGAGCTGAAGCCGGGGCCCGACCGCATCGTGGTCTTCCAGCACGGCGCGCTGTTCCCGTGGAAGACCGTGCGCGAGAACGTGATCTACGGTCCGCTGGTCCAGGGCCGCATGTCGCGCGGCCAGGCCGAGGCGCACGCGCGCGAGCTGATGGGGAAGGTCGGCCTGGCGGGGATCGAGCGGCAGTACCCGGGCGAGATCTCCTCGGGCATGCGCCGGCGCGTCGAGATCGTGCGCGCGCTGATCAACGACCCGAAGATCCTGCTCCTCGACGAGCCGTTCCGGGCGCTGGACGCGCTCACGAAGTCGGTCATGCATGAGTATCTGCTCGAGCTCTACGATCTGTCCCGGAAGACGATCTTCTTCATCACCCACGACCTGGAGGAGGCGATCTTCCTGGGCGACCTCGTCGTCATCATGACGACGCGGCCGGGGCGGGTGAAGAAGCTCATCACCGTCGATCTCCCTCGCCCGCGCACCTATCGTATGCTGACGGCCAAGCGATTCCTCGAGCTCAAGCAGGAGACCATCGAGGGCGTCCACGAGGAAGCGCTCAAGGCGTTTGAGGCCGGGGAGCGCGAGCTCGCGTAGGGCAGGGGGAACAGACATGGGAGGCGTGAAACCCAGGTGGGTGTTGATCGCGTGGACGATCGCGTGCGCGACCGCCGTCGCCATCGTCGACACGCCGGGGACGGCGGCGGTGAAGTTCTGGGGCACGATCTGGATCGGCCCCGCGCTCGCGCTGCTCGTCTGGTGGCGCTCGAGCGCCGAGGTCCGTGAGGCGCGGGCGCGACGCGTGGGCTCGGTGGGGCGGCGGCCGCCCCTGGGACGTCGCTTGCGCAAGTCCCTGCTGAATGTCCACACGCTGCGCGGCGCGCTCGGGATCGCGGCCGTCCTCGTCGTCTGGCAGATCGCCCAGCCGCTCGGGTTCCCGATCATCAAGCGGATCCCGCCGCTCTCCGAGGTGGTCACGCGCTTCTTCGCCGACAACGGCTTGTTCTGGCGGCCCAAGTACTGGAACGGCTGGGTGGTCAGCCTCGTCCGGATCTTTTCGGGGTTCGTGCTGGCCCTGATCGTCGGCGTGCCGCAGGGACTGGCGTGGGGCATCAGCCGGCGCTTCAAGGCGATATCGTTCCCGGTTTTCGAGATCTTCCGACCGATCCCGCCGCTGGCGTTCCTGCCCGCCGCGATCTATTTGATGCCGACGTCCGAGCTGTCGATCATTTTCGTGATCTTCCTCGGCGCGTACTTCACGATCGTCATCAACACCATCAACGGCGTCTACAACCTCGACAAGTCGCTGCAGCGCGCCGCGCTGTCACTCGGCGCCCGGCGCAGCGACATCTTCTGGAAGATCATCTTCCCCGGCACTCTGCCGTCCATCATCACGGGGGCGACGGTCGGCATGGGGATCACGTGGATGGTTCTCGTGGCCGCCGAGATGATCGCCGGCCGCTCCGGGATCGGGTTCCTCACGTGGGAGTCGTACACCGGCGGCGACATCCCACAAGTCGTCGTGGGCATGGTGAGCATGGGAATCGGCGGGGCCATCTGCAGCGCCATCATCTGGCGACTGGGCGGGAACCTCATGCCTTGGCGGAAGCTCTTCTGAGCGCGGAGACCGGGGAATGAGCGCGGCGAAGCTGGAAGGGCGGGTGGAGTGTCGGCATGTCGCGAAGACGTTCGGGGAGGAGTGGGCGAGGCAGATTGTTGTGCAGGACGCGTCGTTCGTCATCGAAGAAGGCGAGCTCAACGTCCTCATCGGCCCTTCGGGGTGCGGCAAGAGCACGCTCATCAGCCTCATCGCGGGGTACGAGGAGCCGACGGCCGGCGAGATCACGATCGACGGCGTGCGCGTGCAAGGACCGGGGCGCGACCGCCTCGTCGTCTTCCAGGAGACGGCGCTCTTCCCGTGGATGACCTCGGTGGAGAACGTGATGTTCGGGCCGACGGTGCGGGGCACGAACCCGCGGGAGGCCCGGCGGGAAGCCGCCGCCCTCCTCGAGAAGGTCGGGCTCAAGGGCTTCGAGGACAAGTACCCATCGCAGCTCTCTGGCGGGATGCAGCGCCGCTGCGAGCTGGCGCGGGCGCTCATCAACCAGCCGAAGATCATGCTCATGGACGAGCCGTTCCGCGGGCTCGATGCCATGACGCGGGAGCTGATGCAGGAGTATCTCCTGCGGCTGTTCGAGGAGAGTCGTCACACGATCCTCTTCGTCACCTCGGAGCTGGAGGAGGCGATCTTCCTTGCCGACCGGCTGCTGATTTTGAGCGCGAAACCGACCAGCGTGAAGCACATCCTCGACATCGATCTTCCCCGGCCCCGTGACTTCCACATCCTCACCTCGCCGCGTTACGCGGAGCTGAAACAGGAGGCGCTGGAGGCTCTGTACCAGGAGGCCGTGAAGGCGTTCTCGAAGGGGAGCAAGGCGGCGTACGACCTGGTGGAAGCGTTCGGCAAGCGGAGCTCCGTCTCCTGACCTCCGACGACCCGCTCACCCGGCTCATGATCGCGGCGGCCGTGCTCGGCGCGCTGGTGGCGATGGCCGCCGTCGTCGGCGAGCTGAGCCGCCGGCTCTCCGACCGGACGGTGGACCGGCTCTACTACGTGAGCTACGCGCTGACGGGGGTAAGCGCATCCCTTTTCATGATGCGTGGGCTGTTCGGGCGACGCTCGTGACGGCGGGGCTCATCGCGGCCGCCGGTCTCCCCGCCGCCCTCGTCGTGCTGGTCCGGCGAAAGTCTTGACGCGTTCTGGGCCGATAGACATACTAGGACATCCTGAGACAACTTGGGGATGCGCAGGCGGAACGCCTCCGCTCGCGCCTCGAGGAGGGGTGTATGGCACGTACCACCGCCGACTGGGAAAAGAAGCCGTCCCTCCCACCGACCCACTACGTCGATCCGAGGATCTATAGCGACGCCGAGATCTTCCGCGAGGAGCAGGAGAAGATCTTCGCCAAGGTGTGGGTGATCGCGTGCCACGAGAGCGAGGTGGCCCACGCCAACGACTACCGGACCTTCGCGCACCCGGCGGGCAAGAACCTCCTCGTCGTCCGCGGCGAGGACGACAAGATCCGGACCTTCTACAATGTGTGCCCGCACCGGGGGAACACGATCGTGTACAACCCGGCGGGAAACGGCAAGCACATCACCTGCATCTTCCACTCGTGGGCCTTCAACACGAAGGGCGATTGCATCGAGATCACGCGGGAGAAGCAGGGCTACGGTGAGCGGGTCAACAAGAAGGACTACGGCCTGCGCGAGGTCCGGACGGCGGTGGGCTACGGCGGGATGGTGTGGGTCACCCTCGATGAGGCGTGCGGCCCGCTCGAGGAGTATGTCGGCCACGCGCTCGACGGGATGATGAAGTGCCTGGAGAGCGAGCCGCTCGACATCTTCCACTACCACAAAGCCGTGGTGGACACGAACTTCAAGTTCTGGCTCGACACGAACAGCGAGTTCTACCACGACTACATGCACTATCACAATCGCCAGACCAGCATGTTGCTGCCCAGCTACTGGGAGCGCGAGTACGTGCCGTTCCCCAACGGGCACGCGCAGGTCGGCGATCAGGTGGTCAACTACGAGGCCTACGAGGGCTTCCACTCCCGCGAGTTGTCCTTCCCGGGGCTCCCGCGGAACGGATGGAAGATGGTCG
>JBGPIS010000282.1:0-4083 GCA_041484965.1 Methylomirabilia bacterium | reverse complement strand
CTGCCACGCGGGGTTGTTCGCGGCCTCGAGCATCGGCGTGCCCAGCTCCAACTCTCCGGCGGGCGATTCGACGACCGCCGCCGTCACCTCGGGCGCGGCCTCTTCGAAGGCGTCCGCAGCTTCCTCGAGAAAGGACGCCGGCTCGACGTCGGGCTCAAAGGCGACGGGCTCTGGCGTGGGAATCGCGGGCCGCGCCGGCTCGATGACCGGCACCTGCACAGCCGCGACGACCTGCCCCCGAGCGCGCGGGATGGGAGCCTCGCGCCACTGCGGCGCCTGCGGCTCGCTCTCCGCCGCCGACGCGTTCGCCGCGGCATCGGCCCGCCGCAGTCTCTGGACCAGATCGAAGTAGAGCGCGGAGGCGCCATTCACTTCCAGATGACGGAACTCTAGACAGTCGATCTCCAGGAAGCTGAGCGCCTTGATCCGACGCACGAAGGAGTCGGTCAGCCGCTCGACAATGAAGAGGATGCGGGGCGGACGGTTCGTCGCGGCCTGGGCCGTCGGATAGAGCCGGTGGATTGCGTCCGGATACTCGAGGCACCACGAATAGGCGTCCATCACGCGCAAGAGCAGAGCCTCGTCCGCGGTGAAATCGAGCGCAATCAGCACGAGCGAGCCCTTCGAATCGAGACCGACGAGATCGATCGCCGCCTGCCCGAGGAGCAGACGGGAGTCGATCACCTTCAACCCGGGCTCGATCCCCTCCACGTTCTCGGAGACCAGCCGCTCCAGGTCCCCAATATCCTTCACTTCCAGCTTCTTGAGCGTCGGTCTCATCATCCTCTCCCCATAGCCCTTGGGTTCGCACCGTCCGCGTCCTATCTACAGCAAACCCTAGACCAATGGGCTCTATTCTGTGTAAGTATATTAAATACTTGATAAAACAGCGATGAATCGTGTCGTCACTCGATAACTGGATTTTGGCTGATTCCTAGCCAAGATCGCGAAATATCGAAACTCTTTTTTCGGAAACCCTTGTATTTCATCAGCTTCCGGAATTCGGAGGCAAACTGTCGCAAGTGGTAATTGCGTAGCCAGTGGCGACAATCTGATCGCCCAACTCATTCCTCCGTGAGCTTCTTGCGGAGCGTCTGGCGCGAAATGCCCAGGATCTTGGCGGCCTTGCTCTTGTTCGCCTCTACCCGCTGCATCACCTGATTGATATAGGCGCGCTCCACCTCGGCCAGCGTCTTGAATTCGTTGAGCGACTCCGGGCGCGGCAACGCCTCCGCCTGGGCGACGAACTGCACGGGGAGATGCTGCGGCTCGATGGGTTCGGAGGCGCCGAGGATGACGAGGCGCTCGATGAGGTTGCGGAGCTCACGGACGTTGCCAGGCCACGCGTAGACCAGCATCAGGCGCTCGGCCTCCGGCGTGAATCCTTTGATCTGCTTATGCGAGCGCATCGCCGATTCGCGCAGGAAGTGCCGCGCGAGCGGCATGACGTCCTCGCGGCGCTCGCGCAGCGGCGGGATGAGGATCGGAATGACGTTGAGGCGGTAGAACAGGTCCTCGCGGAACAACCCCTCCTTCACCCGCGTCTCGAGCGGCCGGTTCGTGGCCGCGATGATCCGCACGTCCACCCGGATGTCGCGGGTTCCGCCGACCCGCCGGAAGACGCGTTCCTGGAGGCAGCGCAGGAACTTCGCCTGGCTGTTGGGCGACATCTCGCTCACTTCGTCCAGGAACAGGGTGCCGCGGTCCGCGAGCTCCATGAGCCCCTTCTTCGCGGCCTTCGCATCAGTGAACGCGCCTTTCTCGTGGCCGAAGAGCTCGCTCTCGAACAGCGTCTCGGTGATCGCGGCGCAGTTGACCTCCATGAACGGGAAGTCGCGGCGTGCGCTCTCATAGTGCAGGCCGCGCGCGACCAACTCCTTGCCCGTGCCACTCTCGCCGTGGACCAGGATCGTCTGGGCCTCGCTCCTCGCAAGCTTGCCGATGAGCTTGCGCAGGTTGAGCGTCGACTCGGACTCGCCGATGAGCTGATCGACACGATACTGCTTCTCCTGCAGCCCGTGCAGGCGGTGGATCTCGCGCTTGGCGCGGACCTCCTCGAGCGCGCGGCTCACGGCGAGCTTGAGCTTCTCGAGGTGCTCGAAGGGCTTCTCGAGGTAGTCGGACGCGCCGGCCTTGATCGCCTCCACTGCGCTCTGGATCTGGCCGAAGCCGGTGATGATGATGATGGCGACCTCGGGATGCCGGCCCTTGAGGGTCCGGAGCATGTCCATGCCGTCCATGTCGGGCAGCCGGAGGTCCAGCAGCACGACATCCGGGCTCACCTCGTCGACCATCTGGAGCCCTTCCTTGCCCGTCCCGGTCCCGTGGACCTCGAGCTGGTCGTGGGCCAAGACCCGCGAGACCAAGCCTCGGATGTTCCGTTCGTCGTCGACGACGAGGATATTGTCCATATACGTAAAATAGCTGATTCCGGAAGGGAATCGCCCAATTTCTTACCACCGCTGATGCCCCCCAGCCAGGGTACAGCCGTGCCGGGTGACCCCAACCGGAGCCACCCCGCGCTCGAGGTTCATCAGCGGTGAGGGCCTCACCGTCGCGTCAGTGGTGGCAGGTCACGCAGTCGAGCGGCGCCTTCGCGCCGCGCGCAGCGTTCTCGCGGCGGTGGCACTCCACGCACCAGCCCATCGTGAGGGAGCGCGGTGGGTGAACTCGGGGACCTTGAAGATCCGCACCCAGGGGATCGGCTGACTCCGGCGCCAGTAGTCGTGGATCTTGCCGTCCTGCGCGCCGATGATCTTGTGACACCCCATGCACCGTTCCACCGACGGCAGTCCCGCGTACTCCGAGCGCCGCGCGTCGGCGTGGCAATACTGACAGGCGATCCGGATCTGCGCCTCTCCCAGGTACTCCGGCCGAGGGTGACGTTGTGATCCTCCGGCGGGGCGGGCGCGGTGGCCCGCGAGGAGGCCGCGAAACAGGTCGGGGAAGAACGCTACTCCTTGATCAGCTGCTCCCGGCGCCGGAGATACGCGTTTCGGACGGCGCTGTACATGTCGATCACGCTCTCCTCAAAGCCCTGGAAGAGGTCGAGGTTGAGCGCGCGGTCGTTCACCGCGTCCCCGGCCGACATGCCGAACCGGTCCCAGATGAATGGGAGCACGTAGGAGAGCGGGTTCATGGCGCCGTCCACGGCCTTCCCGATGCCGTCGCGGACCGTCAGCGGCTCGAGGAACGGCAGGATCAGGTACGGCCCCGGGCCCGAGCCCCACACCGCCAGCGTCTGCCCGAAGTCTTCGCGGCTCTTCTCGATGCCCCAGTACTTCGCGGCGTCGAACAGCCCGCCGATGCCGAGTGTGCTGTTGATCAGGAAGCGCGACACCTCACGGCCGGCGCCGCCCCACTTGCCCTGGAGCAAGCTGTTCACCGCGCGCGGCACGAAGTGGATGTTGTCGAAGCCGTTCGCGATCAAGATCTGGAACGGCTCCGGTATGATCACGTTGTAGGCTTTGGCAGCCGGCTTGAAGATGTACGTGTCGAGCTTCCGGTTGAAGTCGAACATCGTCTCGTTGAACTTCTCCCAGGGGTCGTACTCCTCCGCCTCTTCCTCGTCCTTGGTGGAGATCTTCTCCTGGGGGGCGCGTTGGGTCTGGGCGAGCACCGGCTCCGCGCCCTCGTCGCCGTCGGCGGCCCCGCCCGCACGCTGTTCCGCGACGATCGCCGCGCGCGCCGTTGACGGGGACCCGGGCTCGTCGCGGGCGGGCTCACCCGCGGCGTTGACCGCCACGGGCGCATCGCCCCCGGGCGTTTCCGCCAGCTCGGCGGCCACGGCAGGCTGGCTGGCCAGCAGCGAGGACTCCGTGCGCATGGCGCCGGACAGACTGCCACAACCTCCAAGGAGCAGGAGCAGGAGACCGAAGGTCAAGACGGTTGTGATGACCCGAACGTCGCCAACCCGGACCGGACGCAAAACGAACCCTCCCGTGGGCGTGCCGCGCGTTGAAAAACCCGTCACAATATATCTCGGAATCGCCGAGCGCGGGCGCGAGAATTGATGGACGGCCCCGGACGCCCCCCGGCGGGGTTGTGGGGGCGTGCTCGTCGGCGTATGGTGATACGGTGACG
>JBGPIS010000281.1:0-4149 GCA_041484965.1 Methylomirabilia bacterium | reverse complement strand
GTACTTTGCCGGCGGCTTCTTCAGGGTGGAGGTCCTGGCGGCGGGCTTCTTCGTCGCGGTCTTCCGGGCGGCGGGCTTCTTCGTCGTCTTCTTCATGCGACGCACTTTACAACAATGCTTGAAACGTGGTCAATAAGGGGCCATGAAAGCCGTCCTGGTCCTGCTGCTCCTCTTCGGCTCCGCCGCTCGGCTCTCGGCGCAGACCCTCGACCCGGCCGGCCAGGAGGCCCTGGCCGCGACACTCAGGCTCCTCCGCGATCCGGCGCTCCGGACGCCCGCGATCTCGGGGAACCCCCAGGCCGCGGGAATCGAGAAACAGATTCAGGGGCTGACCGGCTCGCCCCCGCTGACGCAGGAGTTCTACGAGCTTGCCGCCCAGGTCTTCAACGACCTCACGAAGAACTCGGGCGGCGACGTCGGCAAGATGAGCGCGGCGCTCGACCGCGCGAAGGCCGACCCGGCCGCCTTCACCGCGCTCCTCTCCGCCGAGACGCTCCAACGGCTCCGCGAGCTCGCGGTCAAGATCTCCGACCGGCGGAGGTGATTCATGGCGCTTCGGGCGGGGGTGACGGGCGAGGCGCTCGAGCGTCTGCGCGACCGCGCGTTCCACCGGCTGCCGTCGCTCCGCGTCGGGAGCGAGCGCGCGGCGCTGGCGTTCGTGGAGGAGGTCGGCCTGTGCTCGACCTTCTACCGCTTCCCCGAGGGTGTGGCGTGCCTCTGGGAGGCGGTGGTCGGCCGTGCGCGCCCGCGCTGGCCGCGCCGCTCGCACCACGACGCCGGGATCGGCCTCACCTGGGAGCTGAAGGACGGGCTGCCCGCGAAGAAGCGCGTCTACTCTGGCAAGCTCCTCCGGGGGCGCCCGATGCTCGTGGCGCTCGACCTGGTCCCGGCGTTCTACGCGCTCGCGCGCGGGCGGCAGCGGGCCCGCGATTACCGCGACGAGTACGCGGCGGGGCGCATGTCGCACGCGGCGCGGCGGCTCATGGACGCGCTGGAGCGCCTGCACCCGCAGTACACGCGCGGGCTGCGGGCGAGCACCGTCATGCTGGAGCCGTCGAAGACGCGCGAGTTCGAGCGCGCGATGGCGGAGCTGCAGCAGGGGCTGTGGGTCGTGAAGACCGAGGAGCGCTACGAGCCGACCTTCTCGTACCGCTGGGACCTGCTCGAGGCGTGGCTGCCGGAGGCCGTCGAGGCGGGGAGGAGATTGCGTCGGGACAGGGCACTCGAGCGGGTGATCGAGCGCTACGTGCGCGGCGCGATCTTCACGAACGAGCGGCGGCTGGCGCGCCTGTTCGGCCTGGGCACCGGGGAGGTCGCCCGCGCGGTGCGGCGGCTGGTCGAGACGAAGACGCTCCGCGCCGGCTGCGCGGTGGAGGGCTGGCCGGGCCGGTGGATCGTTCACGCGTGATGATGGCGCGAGCCAGGGAGGAATCGGGATGGCCACGGTGAGGCTCAGGGACGCGTCCGAGTATCCCGAACCCGCGCAGAAGCTCTTCGAGCTGTCGAAGGCGTGGTTCAACTACGACTTCAAGCAGCCGGCGGCGATGAGCCGCGTGATGGCGTGGGACCCGGAGTTCGGCGGGCCGCACGGCCGCGCGATGAAGCGCGCGATGGCGCCGGGCGAGTTCTCGCGCGCCGAGAAGGAGATGGTCGCCGCGGTCGTGAGCGGCGTCAACGCCTGCGCCTACTGAGTGCACGGCCACACTGCAGCCGGGAAGCTGCAGGGGATGACGGACGACGCCCTCTGGTACGAGGCCGCGCTGCTGGTCGGGATCACCAACGCGCTCAACGTCGTCGCCGACTCGCCGCTCGCGTCGCTGGAGGCCGTGGAGCCCAGCGACGAGGCCGAGGCGGTCTACGCCGAGATCCGCGCCTTTTACGACCGCGCGGTCCCGGTCGTGTTCCGGCGGCTCGCCGCCGATCCGGGTTACCTCGCCGAGGTCTGGGCGGCCACGCGCCGGGCGTTCGCCGACAACCGGCTCGCGCGGCGCTTCAAGGAGGCGCTCGCGTTCGCCGTCTCGGTCACGACGCGCTCGGCCTTCGGGACGGAGTTCCACCTGAGCGAGATGCGGCGCCGCGGCGTTGGCGAGCGCGGCGTCATGGAGATCCTCGGCGTGACGCAGATGTTCTCGAGCTACACGAAGATCGCCGACACGCTCCAGCTCGAGTCCGACATGCACGACATCGCGCCCGTGGACCGGTCGCCGGCGCCGGGCGGCGCCGCCAAGGCCTAGGACGATCCCGATGACTCGACGTCTCGTCGCGCTCTGCGGTCTGGTCGCGCTGCTCGCCCCGGTCGGGCCCGCGTTCGCCGGGCATCTGCTGCTCTCGGCGAACGACGGAAAGTACCCGAACATCGACGGCGTCTACAAGGTCGCCGACCCGCCCGCGCCGGACACGCTGACGATCCTCGATGTCCGGAGCTTCCCGCCGCGCGCCGTCGCCGAGATCGAGGTCCACCACACGGTCACCAGCCCCCCGGGGGCGGTCGCCCTGACGCCCGACGAAAAGCTCGCCCTTGTGTCGGCGCCGAACCGGGTGGATCCGAACGACAAGACCAGGCTCGTCCTCGAGGACGCGCTCCAGGTCGTGGACCTCGAGGCACGGCCCCCGCGCGTGATCGCGCGGGTCCCGCTTGGCAGCCATCCGCTGGGCCTCTCCGTGAGCCGCGCGGGCGACCTGGCGCTCGTCGCCCACGTGACCGACGGCACGGTGTCGGTGCTGACGATCAGTGGCAAGATCGTCACGAGGGTCGGGAGCGTCACGGTCGGCGACGCGAAGTCGCGCGTGAGCCACGTCGCGATCAGCCCCGACGGCAAGTGGGCGCTCGTCTCCAAGCGCGGCGAGAACACGGTGGCGGTGCTCGCGGTCGACGGGACGAAGGTGGAATACACCAAGCGCGACATCAGCGCCGGCACGCAGCCCTACGGCATCGCCATCTCCCCTGACGGCCGCCTGGCCGTCGTCGGGAACGTCGGGCGCGGCAGCGGCGACGCCGATACGATGACCGTCATCGACATGACGCTGCGCCCGATCCGCGCGGTGGACCACGTCGCCGTTGGCCCGTGGGCCAAGGGGGTCGCGTTCTCGCCCGATGGGAAGTGGCTCGCCGTCGCGATCTCGAGCGGAACGAAGCTTCCCAAGGGCAGCCCCTTCCGCGCGGAGCAGGGCCGACTCCTGCTCTACTCGGTCCAGGGGACGAAGCTCGTCAAGGTCGCCGAGGCGCCGACGGGCCGGAACACGCGGGGCGTCACCTTCACGCCCGACGGCCAGTACATCTACGTCCAGAACTACGTCGAGCAGGAGCTGGCGGTGTTCCGGCCGACGGTGACGGCGCTCGAGGACACGGGCACGCGCGTCAAGGTCAAGGGCCACCCGGCGTCGATCCGCGTCGCGCCGTAGCGGGTCAAGAACCGTCGCGCATCATCCCCCAGAGCGCCGGCGCCGCCGCGACGACGGCGTCAAGCGTGAACGTCCGGCCGGGCCGCTTCTGCGTGCCCGCCCACTCGCGCGCCTGCTCGACCGAGCAGAAGAAGTTGACGACGGGTCAGGTGTGCCGGTCGAGCGGCCTGGAGGGATCGAAGTCCGGGGCCCAGACGGCCAGACCGGCGGGCGCCAGCGCGACGGCGCCCGCGCGCAGCGCGAGGGTGAGGGGCGCACGGCACGCGTGACAGCGCGAGGCCACGGCGGCGTCCCGGCTGAGTGCCGCTGGAATGCCGACGGCGTCGACGGCGCAGTTCGCGTAGAGCGGCCGGTCGTCGAGCCGCATGGCGTGAGCGGTCCTCAGGAGGGAGAGCCCGCGCGCGTGGACGACGTCGCCCGTGGCCGGATCGAGTGCCAGCATCCCGCGATCGCGGAGCCGCGCCAGCGCTCCCGCGACCGTCTCCCGCGCGCGCGCCCGGGACACGAGCGCCGCCGGAGGCACGGCGCGCCCCTCGAGGAGCAGCCGGAACGCGCGCCGCGCCACGGCCGCCTCGTCCGCGGGCAGGGAGCGCACGCGCGCGGCGCGCCCCTCGAGGAAGTCAGCCACCCCGGCAGTCCTCGCGCAGCGTCGCGCGCGCGATCTCGAGGAAGCGTGCGATGTCCGCGTCGGTGTGGGCGAGCGAGAGGTAGAGCTTGGTGGACATCGGGTTCAGGAAGATCCCGCGC
>JBGPIS010000280.1:0-4169 GCA_041484965.1 Methylomirabilia bacterium | reverse complement strand
CTGCACGCGGCCCACGCCGCGCTCGCGATGAACGAGGCGCTCGAGGGCCTGAACCTCCGGTGGACGCACGCGGGACTGCCCGAGCTCCGCATGGGGATCGGCATCCATTCGGGCGGGGTTTTCGCGGGGAACGTCGGGGGCCGCTCGCGCGTCAAATATGCGATCATCGGCGACGCGGTGAACGTCGCCTCCCGCGTCGAGGGGTTGAACAAGGAGCTCGGGACGACCATGCTGATCACGGAGGCGACGCGGCGCCTACTCGGCGACGCGGTGCGGGCGCGGGACTGCGGCCCGCGCGAGGTGAAGGGACGGGCCGGGCTCGTGCACGTCCACGAGCTCTTGACCATCGCGTGAGGCGTCGGCGCGAAGGGAGATGGAGTCGAGAGATGAAGCGGACAATCGCGTGGCTCGCGGCGCTCGGCGCGCTGTCGCTCTCGGGCGCGGCCTGGGCGGCCGACCCGGTCGCGTACATCACCGAGATCCAGAAGAAGGGGGCCGGCGAAGTGCGGGTGAAGGTCGCCGGCGAGAGCGAGTGGCAGGTGCCGCGCCCACTCCTGGCGCTGCGGCCTGGCGACCAGCTCCAGGTGCAGGGCGATGTCCGCGTGGTCGTGCTCTTCCACGCGGGCGGCGGCACCAAGACAGTCACGGCCGCGAACTCGCCGTTCACCGTGGCGGCCCCGGCGGGCGGCGGCGGCGGCGAGCTGAAGACGATCACGGGGAGCGTGAGCCAGTTTCTCCTCGGCAAGCAGGACGCGCCGAAGTACCGCAAGCTCTCGACGCGCGGGCTCACCCGCCCGCCCCTCATCATCTCGCCGCGGCACACCCGCGTGCTCCTGACCCACCTCCGCTTCGAGTGGGACGGGGGCGACCGGCTCCGCTACGCGGTCAGAGTCGTGGGGCCGCAGGGGACCGTCTGGCAGCAGCGGGACCTGCCGCGCCAGCCGGTCGGCTATCCGGCGACGGCGCCGCCGCTCACGCCCGGCCTGACGTATCACTGGGAGCTCGAGACCCCTGGGCACCCGGTGGAGCGGTCCCAGTTCGAGGTCCTGAGCGAGGCCGGCGCCGCGCGGGTTCACGACGCGCTCGCCGCCCTCGATCACGCCGAGGGCTACTCGCCCGGCACGCTCGTCGTGATGCGGACGGCGCTCCTGTTCGAGGAAGGGCTCTACGACGAGGCGCGGCGGCAGATCGAGGCGGCCGTCGAGGCGCAGCCGGATGAGCCGAACCTGCGCCTCCTGCAGGGGCACGTCTACCAGCGCATCGGACTCAACGAGAAGGCCGCCGACGCGTTTGACCTGTCGGCGAAGGCGATGCGCTGACGCGCCGCCTCAGGAGGTGGCCGGAACCGGCGAGCCCGCCGGGCGGGTGGCGACGGGCTCCTCGCGGATCGCCAGCGCCAGGCCTGCGGCGAGGAACCCCATGAGCGCCGCGGAGACGAAGGCGATCGAATAGGCTCCGGTCCACTCGTAGATCCAGCCCGCGAGCGCGGCCCCGAGCGCCGCGCCGACCTGGTGAGAGAGGAAGATCCAGCCCGACAGCTCGCCGACCGAGTAGCGCCCGAAGATGTTGGCCGTCAGCGTCGTCGTCGGCGGCACGGTCGAGATGTAGTTCAGGCCGAAGACGGCGGCCCACACGTGGAGCGAGGGCGCGTTCCACACGTAGAGCAGGAACAGGAGCGAGAGGCCCCGCACGAAGTAGTAGGTCGCGAGCGGCCCGCGGCGGCCGAAGCGGTCGCAGATCCAGCCCGAGCCGATCGTCCCGAGCACGTTCATCGCGCCCATCACGCCGAGCGCCGTCGAGGCCTGGAGCTCGCTGAAGTTGTGCTCGAGCGCGTGGGGCATGAAGTGGGTCAGCACCATGCCGTTCGAGGTGTAGCCACAGACGAAGAACGTCGCCATCAGGAGCCAGAACTGCGGAAACTGCATCGCGTCCATCACCGGGACGCGCTGCGCCGCCTCGACGGCCGCGGCCTGCGCCGCGGTGTGGACGGGACCCGTCGCGCCGTAGGGGCGGAGGCCGCGGTCCGCGGGATCGTTCTTCATCAGCCAGAGGGCGATCGGCAGCACGGTGAGGAGCAGCCCGACGCCCAGCCAGAAGAACGAGGACCGCCAGCCGAACCAGAGGGTCAGCGCCATGGCGAGCGGGATCACGACGAGCTGGCCGGCCGACATGCCGCCCGCGGCGATGCCGATCGCGACGCCCCGCCGCGCCTCGAACCAGCGTGCGGCCACGGTCGCGCCGGTCGTCATCGCCACGCCGCCGGCGCCGAGCGCCATGAAGAGCCCCGTCGTGACGTACACGTGCCAGAGCTTCTGGACGAACGACGCGCCGATCGAGCCGCCGCCCAAGATCAGGAGCGAGACGGCGATGACGCGCTTGGGCCCGAAGCGGTCGGCCAGCCGGCCGACCAGCGGCCCCGCGGCGCCGAGCAGAAGCAGGGAGATCGCCGCGGCACCGGAGAGGGCACCGCGACCCCAGCCGAACTCCGCCTCCATGGGCTTGATGTAGACGCCGAAGACGGAGCGAAGCCCCGAGCCGGCCATCATGCAGAGGGTGACTGCGCCGAGGACGATCCACGCCGGGTGGATCGGACGGAGGCGGGTCATGCGCTTACGATGCTACCACCCCCGAGCGGGGATTCAGCGGCGGAAGACGATTGCCTCTCCCTCGGCGTCCGCGGTGATCGTGTCGCCCTCGGCGAATAGGCGCTCGAGGAGCCGGAGCGCGAGCGGGTCCTGGACCAGGCGCTGGATCGTGCGCTTGAGTGGCCGCGCGCCGAACGTCGGGTCGTAGCCCTCGCGGCCGAGCAGCGTCTTGGCGGCTTCGGTGACCTCGAGCGTGTAGCGCTTGGCCTCGAGCCGGCGCCCGAGGTGCCCGAGCTGGATGTCCACGATCTTCGCGATCTCCGCCCGCCCGAGCGGCCCGAAGATCACGATCTCATCGATCCGGTTGAGGAACTCGGGCCGGAGCGTCGCCCTGAGCTCCTGCATGAGGAGCGGCCGCACCTTCTCCGGCTTCTCGTACTCCCGGAAGATATGGCTGCCGAGGTTCGACGTCATGATCACGACGGTATTGCGGAAGTCCACGGTGCGCCCGTGGCCGTCGGTCAACCGCCCGTCGTCGAGGAGCTGCAACAGGACGTTGAAAACATCGGCGTGCGCCTTTTCAATTTCGTCAAACAGGACCACAGAGTATGGCCGTCGGCGCGCCGCTTCAGTCAGCTGGCCGCCTTCTTCATAGCCGATATACCCAGGCGGCGCCCCGATCAGGCGCGCGACGGTGTGCTTCTCCATGTACTCGGACATGTCGACGCGGATCATCGCCCGCTCGTCGTCGAACAGGAATTCGGCGAGCGCCCGCGCGAGCTCGGTCTTGCCCACGCCCGTCGGCCCGAGGAAGAGAAACGAGCCGATCGGACGATTGGGGTCCGAGAGCCCGGAGCGGGCGCGGCGAACGGCATTGGAGACGGCGCGGATCGCCTCGTCCTGGCCGACGACGCGCTGGGCGAGCCGCTCCTCCATGTGTACGAGCTTCTGAACCTCGCCCTCGAGCAGCCGCGTCACCGGGATGCCGGTCCACTTGGCGACGGTGGCGGCGATGTCCTCCTCGTCCACCTCCTCGCGCAGCATCCGGCCCTCGGCGTGCTGGTCGGCGAGCCGCGCCTCGAGCTCCGTGAGCTGCTTCTCGAGGGCGAGCAGCGTGCCGTAGCGGAGCTCGGCCGCGCGGTTCAGGTCGCCCCGCCGCTCGGCGTCGCCCATCGCGTGCTTGGCCGCCTCGGCGTCCTCCTTGATCTTGCCGATGCGCGCGATCCCGTCCTTCTCCGTCTGCCAGCGCGCCTTGAGCGCGGCGCCCTTGGGGCCGAGCTCGGCGAGCTCGGCGTCGATCTTCGCCAGGCGCTCGCGCGAGACCGGGTCGTCCTCCCGCGCGACGGACACGCGCTCGATCTGGAGCTGCATGACGCGGCGCTCGATCTCGTCGATCTCCTGCGGCATCGAGTCGATCTGCATGCGGATGCGGGCCGCCGCCTCGTCCATGAGGTCGATCGCCTTGTCGGGCAGGAAGCGGTCGGCGATGTAGCGCTGCGAGAGAACGGCCGCCGCGACGAGCGCCGCGTCCTTGATCCTCACCTTGTGGTGGACCTCGTACTTGTCCTTGAGACCTCTCAAGAT
>JBGPIS010000279.1:0-4174 GCA_041484965.1 Methylomirabilia bacterium | reverse complement strand
GGCTGCCTTCCCAGCGAGCTTCTTCGGCTTCGTGGCAGCATCACGTGTGCTCATCGTCGCCTCCTGGGGACCCGGCTTTGACCTGGCGGTTGTCCGCGGTGTATCGGGAGGCCATGGTACTCCGACCTGCAGCCTTTGGCCGCCGCGGCGTGACGAGGTCGACGAGGGTGTTCGCCAGGAGTGCGGCGAGGATGAGGGCGCCACCCGCCAGCGACGCCGCCCCGGGCCGCTCGTTCAGCACGAGCCAGACCCAGAGCGGCCCCAGCACGGTCTCCAGCATGCCGATGAGCGAGCTCTCCGCGGCGGGAATCAAGCGCGCGCCGGCCGTGAAGAGCAGGAAGCCCGCGCCGAATTGCCCGACGCCGAAGACCGCCAGGAGTACCAGGTCGCGCGGCGCGGTCTGGAGCGGATCGGCCAGCGGCAGCGCCACCAGGGCCGTGAGCATCGTCGCCAGCACCGCCGCCGGCGCCATCTGGATCTCGGGGTGCCGGCGGACGAGCACGGTGGCGACGGCGAAGCTACTCGCCATGACGATCGCGAGCAGGTCGCCGGCCATCGCGCCTCGACGGTAGGAACTGGACACCATGACCACCGCGCCCGCGAGCGCAACGCCCATCGTCAGCCACGTGCGCGGCGCGACCCGTTCGCCGAGGAGCAGCCAGCCGAGCAGCCCGGCCACGTAGGGTCCCGTGGACATGAGGATCAGCGTGTTGGCCACGGAGGTGTGCGCCAGCGAAAGGATGAAGCACGTCGAGGCCAGCGCCATGCACACGGCCACGGCCAGGACCGGGCGCCCTCCGTCCCGCCACTGCCTGACGATCCCGCGGCCCCGGACCACCCGCAACACCAGCGCCAGAAAGAGCGAGGCGAAGACGCTGCGCCACAAGTTGGTCGTCCAGGGGCTGGTGGTGACGAGGCGAGCGATGAGCCCCCCACTGCTCCAGCACACCGCCGCGCCGGCCACCAGCAGGACGCCGCGCCGCCTGACTGCCTCGTCAGGTCTGGAGGTCACCCACCGCCGCCGACAGAGCCTCGAGCTCGGCGCGCCACGACGCAGGCGCGGTCACCGGGCGCAGGACGAACTTGGAGAAGCCAACGGCGATGAAGCCCTCGATGAGCTCGCGCAAAGCCGGCAAGCCCACTGGCGTGAGCTCGAGCGATCGGGGGCGTCGGGCGACCATCATGCGCGCGGTAGCGGGGTCGATGGGCGCGCCGGCGTAGCCGATGCTCACGCCGAAGTGCTCGCCACTGATCGAGCGCCCGGCCCGTGCCGCCGCTTCTTCGATCACGACGCGTCCCGCCGCCGCCTCTTCGGGCGTGCATAGCGAGGGCAGCCACCCATCCGACAACCGACCACAGCGTTCGAGGGCGGCCGGCGCCGTGCCGCCCAACCACACTTCGAGCGGCTTCTGCACCGGCAGGGGCGAGAGCGTGACCTCACGGAAACTACCGGCGGCGCCGTCGTGGCTCACCGTCTCGCCCGCCCACAGGCGCCGCAACAGCGGAAGCGCCTCGTCGATGAACGCGCCGCGCCGCTTGGGATCGAGGCCGATGGCATCGCGCTCCGGCGCGTGGGTGAGCCCGGGAACCAGCGTCACCAGCAGCCGCCCTTGGCACAGCACGTCCAGGCTCGCGAGCTGCTTTGCGAGCCGCAGCGCATTGCGCCCCGGCAACAGCATCGTGGTGCCGAGCTTCAAGCGCGGATTGCTCGCGGCCGCCCAGGAGAGGCCCACCACGGGATCGAGCACCGGGCCGGTCAGCACCTCCGAGAGCCACAGGGAGTCGAACCCCAGCTCATCGAGACCCGTGACGAGCTCGGCCAGCGCGTCAGTCGTCGAGAAACCGCCTCCGGCCCCCACGCCGATGCGGATCTTCATTTCAACCCTCGTGCTTCACGACTGAGTTAGATCTTCTGCGCGCCGTCGAGCTTTGCGAACCGCCGGTCGAACGTGCCGACGGGCAGGTGCCCGGCCTTGCGAGCGATCTCGAGGACCAGGCAGTCGGAAAAGTTCAGCCGCGGGTGTCCCCGGTAGCGCTCCAGCGCTGCGGTGACGACTTCGGCGTCCTGCATCGTCAAGTGCTGGTGGTTGAGAAGCATCTCGACCGCGGTGGCAAGTGCAGGCGGAGCGAGGTCGTAGACGGCGCTCAGAACCCAGGTCGTTTCGGCGAGCACGAGGTGACCGACCCACCCGCCGGATGCGACGAAGGACTCGACGGCCGCCGCTTGCCTGGCATCGTCGCGCGTGATCAGGCGGACGAGGACATTCGTGTCAACGGCGCGCATGCTGCTTCCGCGCGTGGCGCCGGATCCCCTCCTTGAGCTGCTCGAGCGTCTTCGGCTTCGGTGCGCGCCTCGGGAAGAGCGCCCGATGGACGTCGTCGGAAGAGTAGCGCCCCGCCCGGCGGACGACGATGGCGCCGCCGTCGTCGTCCCACTCCAGGACGGCTCCCGGGCCGACGCCAAGGCGCCGACGGACCGCGGCCGGGACGGACACCTGGCCCTGCGCGGTGAGCTTCGAGTGGGCGATCGGTGACATACACACCTATTACCACGGTAATGCATCGTGATCAACGCCGCAATTCAGAGACAGCCCGAGACGATCGCCGAGGCGCCTCAGCTCGTCGCTACGACTCGTGCACGGTCGCGAGGACCGACGGCAGGGCCGCCAGCACCTCCCGGAGGCACTGGCGAATCCGGGCGATGTTCTCTTCCGCCTTCTCGGGCAGTTCCCCTCGTTTGACGATCGGGAATGATCGGTCCATGGGCGATGCCCGCCCAAGCCTAGCATCGTGGCCTCTCGTGTATCCATCCGAAGACGTTGACCCGCCCGTAGGCCGCCGATACCATGCGCGTGATGGCGAGCTACGAGACCAGGACCCGGCGCTTCAGCCGAGCCGAGTACGAGAGGCTCATCGACCTGGGCGTGTTCCAGCCGGGCGAGGCCATCGAGCTCATCGGCGGTGAGCTCATGGTCGCCGAGCCACAAGGGACCGCGCACTACACGGCGATCATGAAAACCGCGAAGGCGCTGGA
Source organism: Methylomirabilia bacterium (assembly GCA_041484965.1). Taxonomy (GTDB): domain Bacteria; phylum Methylomirabilota; class Methylomirabilia; order Rokubacteriales; family CSP1-6; genus JBGPIS01. The sequence goes on along the minus strand of JBGPIS010000279.1, from coordinate 1,140 downwards.
GGCGGCGTTCGGGCCCGGGTGGCACGTGCGTACGCAGGGGCCCATCGGCCTCGACGACGACTCGGAGCCCGAGCCCGACGTCGCGGTCGTCCCCGGAAGTCCGGACGACTACGGTCGCGCCCATCCCTCGCGTCCGGCCCTCACCGTCGAGGTGGCCGAGTCGAGCCTCGGCGCCGATCGGCAGCGCAAGGGCAGTCTCTACGCCCGGGCCGGCCTGCCGGATTATTGGATCCTCAACCTGGTGGACCGCGTCCTCGAGGTGTACCGGGAGCCCGCCCCCGATCCCGCGGCGCCGTTCGGCTGGCGCTACGCTCGCCGCGAGGTGCTCGACGCCTCCGCGCAGGTCACCCCGCTGGCGGCGCCGGGATCGAGCATTTTCGTCTCGCGTCTCCTCCCCTGACCGCCATGAAGCAAGCGGACCGGCCCGTCCTCCATCGCTGGACCCGCCACGAGTACGAGCGGTTGATCGACCACGGCTTCCTCGACGAGGACGACCCGATCGAGCTGCTCGACGGGCTGCTGCTCGTGAAGGAGCCCCAGCACAGCCCGCACAGGACGGCCGTGCTTCTCGTGGCGAAGGCGGTGGAGCGGGCGTTCGGAGAGGGCTGGTTCGTTCAGACACAAAGTCCGATCATTCTCGACGACCGGTCGGAGCCCGAGCCGGACGTCTGCGTCGTGCGTGGCTCGCCGCGCGATTACGTCGATTCGCACCCGACGCGCCCGGCGCTCATCGTCGAGGTCGCGCAGTCGGGCCTGGGCCTCGCCCGAGGACGGAAGGCCGCGGCCTATGCGCGCGCGCGGATCGCGGACTACTGGATCCTCAACCTCGTCGATCGCGTGCTCGAAGCTCATCGCGAGCCGGCGAGACCAGGTCCGGCCCGGCGGCACTGGGGCTACGCGGCGATCGAGACGCTCGGCGCCGGCGCCACGATCACGCTGCTCGCTGCGCCGTCCGCGTGTATCCTCGTCGCCGATCTCCGGTCGTAGCCACTACCCCATCAGGAGCTTGCCGGGATTCTCGCGTCCCATCGTCTGGATCTGCTCCTTCGTGATCCCTTGCGCCATCAACCCGCCGATCAACCACCCGAGCCCGTCGGGCGGCGACGGATTCGCCGTCTGGCCGAGATCGGTCGAGATGAT
>JBGPIS010000278.1:0-4176 GCA_041484965.1 Methylomirabilia bacterium | reverse complement strand
TGGAGGAGAAGCACCGGGCCGACGACGACGGCGAGGATGCCGCTGGCGACCGCGCACGCCGTGCCCAGCGAGCCGCGCTGGGCCTCGGCGAGGACCGTGACCGAGCCGAGGCTCGAGCCCGGCGAGGTCAGGAAGATCACCGCGCTGACGGTGACCATCGCGTTGACGAAGAAGTAGACGAAGATCGAGAACGCGGTGCCCGTGAGCAGCGGCAGCACGACGCGCCGGAAGGTCCTGACGCGCCCGGCCCCGAGGCTCACCGCCGCCTCCTCGCTGGCCGGGTCGATCTGCTTGAGCGCGTTGACGCCCGCCAGGATCGCGACGGGGAACTTCCAGAAGACCACGCTCGCCGCGAGGATCCAGATCGTGCCCGTGAGGTCGACGGGCGGCACGGTGAAGGCGAGGATGTAGCCCAGGCCGATGACCGTGCCCGGCAGCGCCGCCGGCAGGAGCGCGAGGGCCTCGATCGCGCGCGCGCCGGGCGGGCGCTTGCGCTCGACGACGTACGCGGTGACGAGCGCCACGACCGTGCCCGCGACACCCGAGATGGCCGCGAGCTTCACGCTGTTCCAGACTGGCCCGGCGCCCTCCGCGCTCGAGGCGAACGCGTAGTGGCGCAGCGAGAGCGACCAGTCGCTCCCCCAGAGCCGCACGAACGAGCCGAGCGGGATCAGCGCGTAGATCAGCGCGATGGAGACCGCGACGCCCCCCGAGAGCGCGAAGAGCGGCCAGCGCACCGCCCCCGGCGTCGGCCGCACCGCCGTCCGCGCGCCCGCCGACACCGTCGCGTACGACTTCGTGCCGACCCAGTAGGTGTTCAGGAGGTAGGCGGCGAGGCACGGGACGATCAGCACGACCGACATCGTCGCGCCGGCGCCGAAGTTCGACATCCCGATCACCTGCGCGTAGATCTCGGTCGCCAGCACGTTGTAGCGCCCGCCGATGAGGATCGGGTTACCGAAGTCGGTCATGCACAGGATGAAAACGCTCAGCGCCGCGGAGGCGAGCCCCGGCCGCGCGAGCGAGAGCGTCACGCGGCGCAGTGTGGTGAGCGGCCCCGCGCCCAGGTTCTCGGCCGCCTCCTCGAGGGAGGCGTCGATGTTGCCGAGCACGTTCGCCAGCAGGATGTACGCCTGGGGCAGGAAGGTGAACACCTGCGACACGACGATGCCCGTGAAGCCGTAGATGGCCCAGTCGAGCCCGAGCCCGTGCGTGAGCACGCCGTTCCGGCCGAAGAGGAGGATGAAGGCGAGCGAGACCAGGAACGGCGGCGAGATCAGCGGCAGGAGGCTCATGAGCGAGACCCAGCGCTTGCCCGGGATGTCCGTGCGCGTCACCGAGTACGCGAGGACCAGCGCGGTGGCGACCGTGATGACGGTCGAGGTCGCGGAGACCACGAGGCTGTTGACGAGAATCCGCAAGAGCCGCCACGAGCTGAAGAACTCGGCGTAGTTGGCGAGCGTCAGGCCGCCCGGCCCCTCGAGGCTGGTCGCGAGCACGCGGAGCACGGGCCAGACGACGAAGACGAGGAGGAGCAGCAGGACGGCGGCCGAGATCGCCGCGACAACCGGGTCGAGATGTCGGAGCGAGGACTGTGGTTGCGGGGACGGTGGTCCCGGGGGCCGCGAGGTCGGGGCAGCCGCAGGTGGGCCAAGAAGAGAGGTAGGTGCAGCTCCGGACGGCGTGCTCAACCCGCTCGCTTTCTATGCGGCGGTGAAACCGCCGTCGACCACCAGCTCGGCGCCGGTCATGTACGAGGACTCGTCGCTCGCGAGGAAGAGCGCGACGTAGGCGATCTCGCGCGGGTGGGCGATCCGGCCGAGCGGGATCCCGGCCTCGAACTCCTTGCGGTTGGCCGCCGTGAGGTACGGGGCCTGGAGCGGCGTGTCCACGATGCCGGGGTGGATCACGTTGCACCGGATCTTGTCCCCGGCGAACTGGATCGCGAGCGACCTCGTGAGCGAGATGAGCGCGCCCTTCGCCGCCGTGTAGGCGTCCTGGGCGCGCGTGAAGCCGGCGAGGGCCGACACCGAGCCCATCATGATGATCGAGCCGCCGCCGGCTCGGCGGAGCTCGGGGATTCCGTACTTCGTCACCCAGAAGACGGACTTCAGATTGATCGCCATGACGCGGTCCCACCACCTCTCGTCCGTCTCGAGCACGGAGCGGTCGCGGTCCTTCCAGAGCACGCCGGCGTTGTTGTAGAGCACGTCGAGCCGCCCGAAGCGGCGCGCGCCCTCCTCGATCATCCGGCGGACGTCCGCCTCGAGGGCGACGTCGCCGGCCGTGGCGAGCGCCTCGCCGCCGGCCTTCTCGACGAGGGCGACCGTCTCCCTCGCGGCCTTGTCGTCGATGTCGGCGACGACCACGCGCGCGCCCTCCTCGGCGAACAGGACGGCCGCCTCGCGCCCCATGCCCATCCCGCTTCCCGTGATGAACACGACCTTGTTCCCGAGCCGTCCGGCCATCAGCGAAGCTCCTCGAGACAGGACGCGAAGGCGGCGACGACGGCGTCCATGTCCTTCGGCGTGAGCGTGCCCATGTTCGCGACGCGGAACGCGTACGTCCGGATGTCCCCCTGCCCCGCATAGATGATGAAGCCGCGCCGCTTCATCGCGTCGTGGAGCGCGTCGTAGCCGAGCCCGGGCAGGAGCTTGAAGGTCGTCAGGATGTTCGAGCGCCCGCCGGGCGGCACCAGGATCTCGAAGCCGAGCCGCGCCATCCCCTGGCGCAGGACCCGCGCGTTCTCCGCGTAGCGCGCGATGCGGGCGGCCACCGTCTCGGCCTCGAGCTCGACGAGCGCCTGCTCCATCGCGTGGAGGACCTGCACGGCCGGCGTGAACGGCGTGTTGTCCTGCTCCTGGGTCACGAAGTGGGTGTAGAGGTCGAGGTAGACCGAGCGCGGCGGCCGTCCGTTCAGCGCCTCGAGCGCGGGCCGGCGCGCGAGGACGAACGAGATCCCCGGCACGCCCCCGAGACACTTGTTGGCGCTCGCCATCACCGCGTCGATCCCGTCCTGCGTGACGTCGAGCGGCTCGCCGAAGAGTGAGCTCATCGCGTCCACCAGCACGCGCCGCCCGAGGCCCACCGCCACCCGCGCGACCTCGGCCACCGGGTTCAGGAGCCCCGTCGTCGTCTCGTGGTGGACGAGCGCGACGTGACTGACCTCCGGATGCGCGCGCAGCGCCGCCCCGACGTCCGCGGGCCGGGCCGGCGTGACGGTGTCGTAGGTCAGCGCCTCGGCCCGGATCCCGTGGGCGCGCGCGATCCGGAGCATCCGGTCGCCGTAGACGCCGTTGTTCACGATGAGCAGCGACCGGTCGGGCGGGACCAAGGACGCCAGCGCGGCCTCGACGGCGGCCGTGCCCGAGCCGGTGAAGAGCACCGCGCTCCACGCGCTCCCGCCGCCCGCGAGGCGGACGAGCCGCGCGCGGCAGCTCCGCATCATCTCGAAGAACTCCGGCTCGCGGTGGCAGAGGTCCGGCATCACGAGCGCCCCGCGGACCGTGGGGCTCGTGTTCGCGGGTCCCGGGTTCAGCAGGATCCACTCCCGGTCGGCCATCGCCGGCTCAGATCCTCTCGAAGTACCGCATGAGCTCCCAGTCGGTCACGGCCTGGTCGAACGCCTGTTGCTCGAGCCGCGCGGTGTGCAGGTAGTGCTCCACGACGCGCTCGCCGAACGCCGCGCGCGCCGTTTTCGAGCGCTCGAGCTCGGCGATCGCCTCGCGCAGCGTCTTCGGCACCTGCGGCAGCGTCGAGTCCGCGTAGGCGTTGCCCTCGTAGAGCCGGGGGGCCTTGAGCTTGCTCGCGATGCCGTGGAGCCCCGCCGCGATCGTCGCGGCGAACGCGAGGTAGGGGTTGGCGTCGGCGCCGGGGATGCGGTTCTCGACGCGGAACCCGCTCCCCTCGCCGCAGAGCCGGAAGCCGCACGTGCGGTTGTCCCAGCCGGCGACGATGCGGGTCGGCGCGAACGAGCCCGCCTGGTAGCGCTTGTAGGAGTTGACGCTCGGCGCGTAGAAGTAGGCGAGCTCGCGCGCCATCGCGAGCTGCCCCGCGAGCCAGTGGCCGAAGAGCGGGCTCGACGCGCGCTGCGCGGCGCCCTTGCCCGTCGTGGCGAAGAGCGCCTTCCGGCCGCCCCGGTCCCAGAGCGAGGAGTGCAGATGGAACGACGAGCCG
>JBGPIS010000277.1:0-4193 GCA_041484965.1 Methylomirabilia bacterium | reverse complement strand
CGGTGCCGGTGATCGTCCCCTGCCATCGCGTGATCCGGGGCGACGGCAGCTGGGGCCACTACGCCTTCGGCGGCGAGATGAAGACGCGCCTGCTCGCGCTCGAGCGCGCGACGCCGGCGCTCGTCGGCTGCACGTCGACGCATATCGTGTGCCGGCGCGGCTGCGCCCACGAGCAGCGCGTGGCGGAGCCGAACCGGGTGGTCTTCGCCTCGGTCGGTGACGCGCGGAGCGTGGGCTATCGCCCGTGCCGCGTCTGCCGCCCGCGCGCGGCGGCCTAGCCTAGCTCAGCATCGTGTACGTGCGCTCGATGTTGCGGAGGAGGCCCGGGCGCCACGGCCGGTAGTCACCGTAGGTGGAGAAGGGCGCCTCGTAGGTCGGGGCGAGCTTCGCGGGCACGCGCTGCTGGACCTCCTCGAGGGTGGCGCCGGCGGCCACCTCCTCGCGGACAGCCTCCACCATGTCGTGGATGTAGCTCCGGAACGTGCGCAGCCACTCCCGGCCCGCCACATTGCCGTGGCCCATGATCATGTGCGTGAAGTCGAGCTGGGCGAGGCGGTCCAGCGTCGCCGCCCAGTCGTCGGGATAGCCGTCGCCCATGAAGGGCGTCCAGCCGATGACGGCATCGCCGGTGATCACGATCTTCTCCTTCGGCAGATACACGAACACGTCACCCTCGGTGTGCGCCCGGCCAAGATGGAGGAGATGGATCTCGCGGTCGCGGCGGTAGAGCTTCATCGTCTGCTCGAAGGCGATGGTCGGCAGCGCCGGCTTGAGCGCCTTGACCTCGGCCAGGTACGACTCGGCCAGACGCAGATCGGCCTCGAGCCTGGCACGCTGCTCGGGCACAGCGACCGTCGCAAGCTCGGTCTTGAGCTTGGCGATCTCGCCAGGGACCTCGCGGACGTGGTCTCGAATGCGCTTGAGGCCCTTCTTCACCATCGCCTCACGCGTGATCTGGTTGGTGACGATCTCCGCGTGGGGGTAGGCGGCGGGGTACACCTCGTTGCCGTGCCAGTGGTCCCAGTGGAAGTGGGTGTTGACCACATAGCGCACCGGCTTCGTCGTGATGTCATGCAGCCGCTCCACGATCACCCGGGCCGCCGAGGGTTTCGAGTGGGTGTCGACGATGACGACGCCATCGTCGCTCTCGATGATCGCCGTGTTGCAGTTTACCTTGTAGGCGGGGGCGGCCACCGCCACGTGCACCCCGTCGGCGACCTTCTTGATCTCGAACCGCGCGTCGCCGCTCTCGAGTCCCTCATGGCCGCAGCAGTCAGTCACAGGAATCTCCTTTCGGTCACGCGAGATTAGTCTGCCGGCCAAGGAGGGTCAAGGATCGTGTGGTAGGATCTCGGCGATGCGCCTGCGAGCCGTCCTCGCCCTCACGGGCCTCGTGCTGGCCACGGCGCCGCGCCCGGCGGCGGCGCAGTACCCGATCTTCGACGCGCACATCCACTACAGCCGGCCGGACTGGGACGCCTACACTCCCGAGCGCGCGCTGTCGATCCTGGCCCAGGCGGGTGTCCGCCGCGCGATCGTGTCGAGCACGCCCGACGACGGGACGCTCAAGCTCTCCGCGCGCGCGCCGAAGAGCATCGTCCCCTTCCTCCGCCCCTACCGCACGCGCGAGGACATGGGCGGCTGGGCGCGCGATGCTGGGGTGGCGACGTACGTGGAGGAGCGGCTCACGCGGGGGATCTACCGTGGGATCGGCGAGTTCCACCTCGGCGCCGACGACGTGGACGGGCCCGTCATGCAGCGGGTCGCCGAGCTCGCGGCCGAGCGCGACATCTTTCTGCAAGCCCATGTGGACGACGTGACGATCGAGAAGCTGCTCACCCGCTACCCGAAGGCGCGCTTCCTCTGGGCCCACGCGGGCATGTCGGCGGGCGCTCAAACCGTCGGCCGGCTGCTCGACCGTTTCCCGAAGCTCTGGGTGGAGCTGGCGCTCCGCGCCGACGTCGCGCCGGGCGGCACGCTCGACCCGGAGTGGCGCGCGCTCTTCCTGCGCCACTCCGATCGCTTCATGGCGGGAACCGACACCTGGACGACGTCGCGCTGGGAGGTCGTGCGGGACTCCATGCGCGACGTGCAGGTCTGGCTCCGGCAGTTGCCGCGCGAGGTCGCCGAGCAGATCGCCTTCAAGAACGGCGACCGGCTCTTCCCCGCGCCGTAGCTCAGAGCGCCTCGACGAGGCGCCGGTCGGAGTCGTAGCGGAGCCGGTCGAGCGCCTCGGCCCGTGATGCCCACGCAACCTCGTCCACCTCGTGGTCGTGCTCGCCGACCTTCTCGAGCGGCCGCATGAGGAACCAGCGCACCGTCTTGCGCACCCGCTGGCCGTCGCGCTGGAACCAGTACGTGACCTCCCGGAGGTCGCGCACGACCTCGCACCGCCAGCCCGTCTCCTCGCGGACCTCGCGGAGCGCCGCGTCCTCGGTGGACTCGCCGGGCGCGAGTGTCCCCTTCGGCAGCGTCCAGACCGGACGCTCGCGCAGGTCGCGGGCGCGGATCAGGAGGATCTCGCCGCGCTGGTCGACGACGAGCCCGCCCGCCGAGTACTGGAGCAGGGTGCGCGCCCGGTCGGGGGTCACCCCGTCATGATACGACGCGCGTGGTAACATCCATCCGCGTGATCCGGGTTCTGGTCGGCGCGATCCTCCTGGCCCTCCTGCTGGCCGCGCCGACCTCCGCCGCAGCCCAGCCGCGCGGCAACGCCGAGGACGACGAGCGCGCCTTCGTCGAGACGCTCCGGCGCGGCGAGCCGGCCCTGGCGGAGCGGTACCTCGCGCTGCGCGACGCCCGCGAGCAGGCGATCGCCGAGCTCAAGCGGGCCGAGGCGCGGTACGCCGCGGCCGGTCCCGACCTGCGCTCGGTGTTCCTCCCGCAGCTCAGGCAGGCTCGACGCAAGTACGCGGAGAGCTCGCTCGCGCTGCTCGACTTCCTCGACGCGCGCGACCGCGAGGCCCTCGCCGTCCACCAGGACTCGATCGGCCGGATCAACGCGATCCTCGAGCAGCGCAAGCCGACACGCGCCGAGCTCGAAAAACTCCTCCGGGCGGAGTGAGGGCGATGGGCCTCGACCTGCTCGCGTATTTCCCCGCCGGCGCCACGCCCCGCCCCGAACAGGCGCGGCTCCTGGCCGCGCTCGACGACGCGATCGCGGAGGCCGACGACGATCCGGCGGCGCCGCGCGTGTTCCTCGTCGAGGGACCGCCGGGGGTCGGCAAGAGCCACATCGCGATGACGCTTGCCCGCTGGAGCGGCGACGCCTATCTCCTCACCTCGCAGAAGCTGCTCCAGGACCAGTACGAGCGGGAGTTCGGGGGCGAGCTCCAGATCGTGAAGGGGCGCGACAACTACGCGTGTGACCACTATCCGGACGCGCGCGTGCCGACCTCGCGCGGCATGTGCCGGCGGCCGCGCGGGCCGCTCTGCCAGTGCCCCTACGTCCGCGCCAAGACCGCTGCGCTCAACGGCCCGATCTTCTGCACCAACACGGCCTACTTCGCGACGCTCCGCCACTGGCACGCCGAGCAGCTCCGCCGGCGCCGGCTCCTGATCATCGACGAGGCCCACCACCTCGAATCGCAACTCGTGTCCGTATTCACGGTCGGCTTCCAGCCCGAGCAGATGCGGGCGTGGTTCGGCGCCGCGCTCCCGCGCTTGGCCTCCGCCGACGCGTACCGGCCGCTCATGGCCGAGCATCTCGAGCGGCTCGAGGGGCTGCGCGAGGCGATCGGCCGCGAGCTCGAGGCCCTCCGGCCCCCGGAGATCGCCGCGGACCAGTTCCTCCGCATGCCGCCGGCGCGCGCCGAGCAGGAGCTGATCGCGCAGCGCGACGACCTCGAGAGCGCGCTGGCGCGGATCCGCTTCTTCGTGGACGGCGAGGAGGGCGAGTGGGTCGTGCGCTACCCCGAGGACGCGGCGGCGACGCTCGAGCTGGTCCCGCTGACCGTCGCCACGGCGGCCCGCGAGCTCCTGGCCGAGTCCGCGGAGCTCGTCGTGCTCTCCTCCGCGTTCCTCGGCCACCGAGCCGTGCTCGCCGAGTGCTTCGGCCTCGAGGAAGAGGGCCTCCGCGTCTTCACGAGCGCGTCGCCGTTCCCCCTCGAGCAGCGGCGGATCGTGTACCGCCCGGTGGGCGCGCTCTCGCGGGCGAGCCTCGCGCGGCTCGAGCCCGCGCTCTTCGCCGAGGT
>JBGPIS010000276.1:0-4194 GCA_041484965.1 Methylomirabilia bacterium | reverse complement strand
GGGCGCTCCTTTGGAGGAAGATTTCACCCCGACATGAAGATCCTTTATACACCCAATCTCATCGTCCCGTCCCTCGAGCCCGCCGACCGCGCGCGGATCCGGGACGCCGCGGGCCCCGGCGCCAGGCTCGTCGAGGCCCGGGACGCGGCCACCCAGCGCCGCGAGATCGTGGACGCCGACGTCCTCTTCGGGCGCGTCGCGCCGGACGTCTACGTTCTCAACCGCCGCCTCGGCTACTACCATTCGATCGGCGCCGGCGTGGACGCGATCCTCTCTCCCGAGCTCGTCGAGAGCGACGTGATCCTCGCGAGCGAGAAGGGCGAGGTCGGGATCCACCTGGCCGAGCACGCCTTCGCGCTGCTGCTGGGCCTCACGCGCGGCGTCCATACGGCCCTCCGCAGGCCGGACTACGGGCTTCGCGAGCCGATCCGCCTCGAGCAGCGCGAGCTCTACGAGCTGACCATGGGCGTCGTCGGCATCGGCGGCACGGGCCGCGCGGTGGCGCGCCGCGCGCTCGGGTTCGGGATGCGCGTGCTCGCGGTGGACATCGAGGACGTCGCCCCCGAGCCCGGCGTCGAGGCGATCTGGAAGCCCGAGCGCCTCGGGGAGCTGCTCGGCCTCTCCGACGTCGTCGTCATCGCGCTGCCGCTCACGAAGGCGACCCGCCACCTCTTCACGCGCGACCTGTTCCGGAAGATGAAGCCGAGCGCGATCCTCATCAACGTCACACGGGGCGAGATCGTCTTCGGCGACGACCTCGTCGCCGCGCTGAAGGATGGGCTCCTCTGGGGTGCCGGGCTCGACGTGACCGACCCGGAGCCGCTCCCGCCCGGCCACCCGCTCTGGACGCACCCGCGCGTCATCGTCACGCCGCACACGGCCGGCGGCTCGCCGCGGCGCGCGGGGCGCGTGATCGCGACCTTCTGCGAGAACCTCACGCGGCGGCGCGACGGCCGGCCGCTACTGGCCCTCATCGACAAGCACAAGGGGTACTGACATGAAGGGCGTCGTCTTCCTCGGCAACCGGAAGCTCGAGCTGCGCGACTTCCCCGATCCGAGCCCGGGTCCAGGCGAGGTCGTCCTCATGATCAAGGCCTCGGGAATGTGCGGCAGCGACCTTCATCCCTACCGCGCGGCCGGCAACGCCGCGGCGGCGCTGGGTCTCGGCGGGAGCGGCGAGCCCGTCATCGCGGGCCACGAGCCTTGCGGCGTCGTCGCCGAGCGCGGGCCGGGCGTGAGCGCGGAGGAGGCGCCGACCGGCCAGCGGGTGATGAACCATCACTACAAGGGCTGCGGCCTCTGCAAGCACTGCCGCGTGGGCTGGTCGCAGCTCTGCCGGAGCGGCATCGTCGTCTACGGCATGACGGGTCACGGCGCCCACGCGCCCTACATGAAGGTGCCCGCGCGCACGCTCGTCCTGCTGCCCGACGCGCTCAGCTTCGAGGAGGGCGCGGCGATCTCGTGCGGCACGGGCACGGCCTACGGCGCGCTCAAGCGCCTCGACGTCTCCGGCCGCGATACGCTCGCCGTCTTCGGCCAGGGGCCGGTCGGCCTCAGCGCGACGCTGCTCGGCACCGCGATGGGGGCGCGCGTGATCGCCGTGGACATTAACCCGGAGCGCCTCGAGCTGGCGCGGCAGTTCGGCGCCGACGCCGTCGTCAACTCGAAGGCGACCGATCCCCTCGCCGCGCTGCGCGAGCTGACGCGCGGTGAGGGCGTCGAGGCCGCGATGGACTGCACGGGCAACCCCGACGCGCGCGTCGCCGCCGTGAGGAGCGCCGCCACGTGGGGGCGCGTCTGCTTCGTGGGCGAGGGCAACACGACGACGTTCGACATCAGCCGGGACATGATCCGCAAGCAGCTCACGATCCACGCCTCGTGGACCTTCTCGACGGTGGGCCAGGAGGAGTGCGCGCGCTTCATCGCGGACCGCAAGATTCCGCTTGGGAAGCTCATCACGCATCGCTTCAGGCTCGAGCAGGTGGACGAGGCCTATCGCCTCTTCGACACGCAGACGACCGGCAAAGGAGTGTTTCTGCCATGAGTCCACACAATCGGCGCGAGTTCCTGCAGGGCGCAACCACCACTATGATCCTCGCCGGGCTGCCGGTCGCGGCAGCGGCCCAAGCGGCGGGCCCGAAGCTCAAGCCGTCGGCGGCGGACGTGCTCCTGGTCATCGACGTCCAGAACTGCTTCGTGCCGGGCGGCACGCTGCCGGTGAAGGAAGGCGACCAGATCGTCCCGCTGATCAACCGGATCGCGCGGGGCTTCCAGCACGTGGTCCTCACGCAAGACTGGCACACGCCGGGCCACGCGTCGTTCGCCTCGACGTACCCCGGCAAGAAGCCCTTCGAAACGATCAGCCTCGCCTACGGCACGCAGGTCCTCTGGCCCGATCACTGCGTCCAGGGCACGGCGGACGCCGAGCTCCACAAGGAGCTCCGGATCCCGCACGCCGAGCTGATCGTCCGCAAGGGCTACCGGAAGCAGATGGACTCGTACTCGGCGTTCTACGAGGCCGACGGCAAGACGCCGACCGGGCTCGTGGGCTACCTGCGCGAGCGCGGACTCACGCAGGTCTTCCTCGCCGGGCTCGCGACGGACTTCTGCGTCGCGTGGTCGGCGATGGACGCGCGCAAGGCGGGCTTCGCCGCCCTCGTGATCGAGGACGCCACGCGCGGCATCGACGCCGGAGGGTCGCTTGCGAAGGCGTGGCAGGACATGCTGGGCGCCGGCGTCAAGCGCATCCAGTCGTCCGACCTCGACGTCTAAGTGCTGATCCGCGGCGGCACGGTCGTCGATCCGGCGCAGGACCTCCACGCGGAGCGCGACGTCCGCATCGCCGGCGGCCGCGTCGCCGCGGTCGCCGAGCGTCTGACCCCGGCGCCCGGCGACGAGGTCATCGACGCGCGCGATCTCTTCGTCGTCCCGGGGCTCATCGACCTGCACGTCCACGTCTTCTACGGCGCGTCCCACTACGGCATCGAGCCCGACCCGCACTGCCTGGCGACGGGCACGACCACGGTCGTGGACGCGGGAAGCGCCGGCGCGCTCACCTTCATGGCCTTCCGCCGGTATGTCATCGAGGTGTCGCAGACGCGGATCCTCCCGTTTCTCAACATCGGCGCCACCGGGATGCTGAGCGCTGAGGTCGGCGAGCTGGAGGACGTCCGCTTCATCGACAAGGCGAAGGCGCTGCAGACGATCGAGGCGCACCGCGACCTCATCCGCGGCGTGAAGGTGCGGCTCTCGCGCCAGCAGGTTGGCGCCAACGTCCGGGTCGCGCTGAGCACGGCGCTCGAGACCGCGGAGGCGGCCCGGCTGCCGCTCATGGTCCATGTCGGTGACACGCCGATCCCGCTCGGCGACATCTTGAAAGAGCTGCGCCCGGGCGACATCCTCACCCACTGCTTCCACGGGCGCGAGCAGGGCGTGCTCGACGAGCGCGGGCGCGTGCGCGCCGAGGCCCGGCGCGCAGTCGGGCGTGGCGTCAACTTCGACGTCGGCCACGGCGTCGGGAGCTTCAGCTTCGCCGTCGCCAGGCGCGCCCTCGCCCAGGACCTGAGACCTGGCACGATCTCGAGCGACCTCCACGTCTACAACCTCCACGGGCCGGTCTTCGACCTCGCCACCACCATGTCGAAGTTCCTGGCGCTCGGCCTCACGCTCGACGAGGTCGTGCGCGCGACGACCGAGACGCCGGCACGCGCGATCGGCGCGTCCGGCGAGCTCGGGACGCTCGCGCCGGGCGCGGCGGCCGACGTCACCGTGCTGCGGCTCGAGCAGGGCGCGTTCGAGTTCAGCGACACGCGGGGCGAGACCCTGCAGGCGGGCGCGCGGCTCGTCCCGGTGAACGTCGTCAGAAACGGCGTGGCGAGGGCCGCGGGGCTGCAGCGGCCGAGCGTCGGCCCGCTGGCGGTGAGCCAGCCGTTCGGATGATCTTTCACGACGGAGACCCGGCATGAAGTGCCCCCGGTGCCAGCACGAGAATCCGCAAGGGGCGAAGTTCTGCGAAGAGTGCGCCACGCCGTTGGCACGGACCTGCTCGAACTGCGGCACGCCCCTTTCCGCCACCGGGAAGTTCTGTCACGCCTGCGCCCACCCCGTCGCCGCCGGTGCGGGCACGCAGTCCCGCTTCGACTCCCCCGAGAGCTACAGGCGGAGGCGATCATGGGTGCACTTCCGTGAGGAACT
>JBGPIS010000275.1:0-4196 GCA_041484965.1 Methylomirabilia bacterium | reverse complement strand
CTCGCCGGCTCGGTGCCGATCCTGGGCCAGCTCTTCCCAACCTACGACCTCGCGCTGATCGCCCTCGGCCCGCTCGTGGCGGGCGGCCTCTGGTGGCTCTTCTATCGCACCACGTGGGGCATCCTGATCCGCGCCGCCACGGAGGACCGCGAGATGGTCGCGGCGCTCGGCGTGGACCAGGCGCGGCTCTTCACCTCGGTCTTCGTCCTCGGCTCGTGCCTCGCCGGGCTCGGCGGCGCGCTCCAGGTGCCGCGCCAGGCCCTCACGAACGTGATGGACACGGCGATCATCACCGAGGCGTTCGTCGTGGTCGTCATCGGCGGCATGGGCTCGGTGCCCGGCGCGCTGCTCGCGGCGATCGTGATCGGCGTCATCGACGCCTTCGGCGTCCTCGTGCTGCCGAAGGCGTCGCTCGTGCTGATGTTCGTCGTGATGGCGGTGGTCCTCATCGTCCGGCCGTGGGGCCTGCTCGGCCGGCCGGAGACGCAGGTGCGGCCGGCCGGCGGCGCGGTCGCGGCCGCGGGCGCGCCCGCGGTGTCGCGCGGGTGGCTGCTCGCCGTGGTGACCGCGCTCGTCGCGGTCCCGCCGATGCTGCCGACGTTCTACGTCTGGGTGCTGGTCGAGATCCTCGCGTTCGCGCTCTTCGCCGCGAGCCTGCACCTCCTGATGGGCACGGGCGGCATGGTCTCGTTCGGCCACGCGGCCGCCTTCGGGCTCGGCGCCTACGGCTCGGCGCTCCTCGTCACGTGGGCGAAGGCGCCGATGCTCGTCGCGTTCGCCGCGGCGCCGGTGGTCGCCGCGCTCTGCGCCGCGCTCTACGGCTACTTCTGTGTGCGCCTCTCGTCCATCTACTTCGCCATGCTGACGCTCGCCTTCGCCCAGATCGCCTACGCGATCGTCCACCAGTGGTACGACGTGACGGGCGGCGACAACGGGCTCCTCGGCATCTGGCCCGCCCCCTGGCTCGCCGCTCCGCTCCGCTACTACTACTTCTCGCTCACGGCGTGCGGGGGCGGGATCGCGCTCCTGGCGCTCGTCGGGCGCTCGCCGTTCGGCCTCACGCTCCGCGCGGTGCGCGACCACCCGCGGCGCGCGGAGGCAGTCGGCGTCAGCGTCCGCGCGCACCAGTGGATCGCCTTCGTCGTCGCAGGGCTCTTCGGGGGGCTCGCGGGCGGGACGTTCGTCTTTCTCAAGGGGAGCGTCTTCCCGAACTCGCTCGCCGTCCCGATGTCCGTCGAGCCCCTGGTCATGGTGCTCCTGGGCGGCGTTCAGGCGTTCGCGGGCGCGCCCCTCGGCGCGGCGGTCTACACGGTCCTCGACACGGTGGCGACCAAGTACACCGAGTACTGGCAGCTCGTCCTCGGCGCGATCCTGATCGCGCTCGTGCTCGCCTTCCCCCGCGGCATCCTCGGGATCCTCGGGGAGCGCCGCCGTGGCTGAGGCGCCGCTGCTCCGGGTCGCCGGCGTGCGCCGGGTGTTCGGCGGCGTCCGCGCGGTGGACGGTGTGAGCTTCGACCTGCCGCGCGGCGAGATCCGCGCGCTCATCGGACCGAACGGCGCTGGAAAATCCACCTTCTTCAACATCCTGACGGGCCAGCTCCGCGCCGACCGTGGCAGCGTGTCCTACCACGGCGGCGAGATCCTCGGGCTCCCGCCCCACGCGATCTGGCGGCTCGGCGTGAGCCGCACCTTCCAGATCACCGCGACCTTCGCCACGCTCAGCGCGCTCGAGAACGTCCAGGTCGCCCGGCTCTCCCACACGGGCCGGAGCCGGACGCTCCTGCGGCCGGCGGCCGGCCTCGAGGCGGAGCAGGCGCGCGGGCTCCTCGAGCAGGTGGGCCTCGGCGACCAGGCCGGGCGCGCGGCCGGCGTCCTCGCCTACGGCGATCTCAAGAAGCTCGAGCTCGCGATCGCGCTCGCCAACGACCCCGAGCTGCTGCTCCTGGACGAGCCGACCGCGGGCATGGCGCCGGCGGAGCGTGGCGCGCTGATGGCGCTCACCGCGTCCATCGCGCGCGCGCGGAGCCTCACCGTGCTCTTCACCGAGCACGACATGGACGTCGTGTTCGCGGTCGCCGAGCGCATCATGGTGCTCCATCAGGGGCGGGTCATCGCCGACGGGCCGCCCGCCGAGGTGCGCGCCGACGCCCTGGTCCAGGCCGTCTACTTGGGAGAATAAGCATGAGCGGGATGACCGCCCGAACGTCGGGCGCCGGAGGCTCTGCGAAGGCCGCATGAGCGCCCCCCTGCTGGAGCTCCGCGACGTCCACGCCTACTATGGTCGGAGCCACGTGCTGCACGGCGTCGGCCTGACCGCGGGGGAAGGGGAGGTCGTCTCGCTGCTCGGGCGGAACGGCGCCGGCAAGTCGACGACGCTCAAGGCGATCGTGGGGCTCGTGGAGGTGACGGGAGGCGACATCCGGTATGCGGGCCGCTCGCTGCGCGGGCTCGCGACCCACGCGATCGCGCGCCTCGGGGTCGGATTCGTCCCGGAGGACCGGCGGATCTTCGGCGAGCTGACCGTGCTCGAGAACCTGCGCGTCGGCGAGTCCGCCGGCCGGGACGCGCGGGCGTGGACCGTGGAGCGCGTCTTCGGCCTGTTTCCGCAGCTCCGCGAGCTCAGGCACCGGCGGGGCGGGAGCCTCTCGGGCGGCGAGCAGCAGATGCTGACGATCGCGCGTACGCTCATGACGGGGCCGAGGCTGCTCCTGCTCGACGAGCCGTCGGAAGGCCTGGCGCCCGTCGTCGTGCGCGCCCTCGGCGAGAACATCGCGGCGCTCAAGCGCGACGGGCTCACGATTCTCCTGTCGGAGCAGAACGTGAAGTTTGCGCGCCGGCTGGCCGACCGCGCGTACATCGTCGAGAAGGGGCAGATCAAGTTCGAGGGCTCGTTCGCGCGGCTGGACGCGGACGAGTCGATCAGGAGGGCGTACCTCAGCGTATGAAGACACTCATCCGAAACATCGGACAGCTCGTGAGCGGCGACATCCGCATGCCCCTGCTCGACGCCGACTCGCTCGTGATCAGCGACGGGAAGATCGCCGGGATCGGGCGGGGGCTTGACGAGGACGCGGAGACGGTCATCGACGCCATGGGGACGACGGTCATGCCCGGCCTCATCGACTCCCATGTCCACCCGGTGTTCGGCGACTTCACGCCGCGCCAGCGGACGGTGGACTTCATCGACTCGGCGATGAACGGCGGGGTGACGACCGCGATCTCGGCCGGCGAGGTGCACCTGCCGGGACGGCCGAAGGACGTCGTGGGGCTGAAGGCGCTCGCCATCGTGGCCGCGAAGTCGTACGCGAACTTCAGGCCGGGCGGCGTGAAGGTCCACGCCGGGGCGCCCATCCTCGAGCTCGGCCTGGTCGAGCAGGACTTCGCCGACATGGCGGCGGCCGGCGTCAGGCTCGTCGGCGAGATCGGGCTCGGCTCCGTGAGGACGGGGAAGGACGCGGCGCCGATGGTCCGCTGGGCGAAGAAGCACGGCATGACGGTGACGATCCACACGGGCGGCCCCTCGATCGCCGGCTCGAGCCCGATCAGCGCCGAGGTCGTGCTGGAGGCGGACCCCGACGTCGTCGGCCACATCAACGGCGGCACGACCTCGATGACGCCGGCGGAGATCGAGAGGCTGGTCGCGACGGACATGGCGCTCGAGATCGTCCAGTGCGGGAACATGAAGACCGCGCTGCACACGCTGCGCGTGGCGACCGACGGGCGGGCGACTCACCGGATCATCCTCGGCAACGACGCGCCCTCGGGCACGGGCGTGATCCCCCTCGGCGTCCTCAGGACGCTCTCGCTCCTGGTAGGGCTCGGCGGCATGGCGCCGGCCGAGGCGATCGCGTGCGCGACCGGCAACACGGCGCGGATCTACAAGCTCGGCGCGGGCGTGATCGCCGAGGGCCGGGAGGCCGATCTGGTGATCTGCGACGCGCCGACGGGCTCGGTCGCCAGGGACGCGCTCGGGGCACTGGTGGCGGGTGACCTGCCGGGGATCTCCATGGTGCTGATCGACGGCAAGATCACGATCGGGCGGAGCCGCAACACGCCGCCCGCCGCGCGCGCCGCCGACATCATCAAGGGCGCGGGGCCGGCCGGAGCCGGCCATTAGTGTCGCGTCTCCGAAATCATGTGAACGAGCGCGCGGCCGGGCCGACGGGCGCGGGCGACAGGGGTCGCGGGAACCCGTT
>JBGPIS010000274.1:0-4205 GCA_041484965.1 Methylomirabilia bacterium | reverse complement strand
GGCCGCCTGAGCGGCGTTCGCGTCGCTCGGCCCGCCGAGGCACACGGCCAGCCAGGCGCGGCCGCCGGAGAGCACGTCGAGGCTCGCCCACTGGTGGGCGAGCATGACCGGATGGCGGTGGACGAACGTCGCCATGCAGCCGACGGCGAGCCTCACCCTCGTCGTCACCGCCGCGAGCGCCGCGAGGAGCGTCAGCGACTCGAGCCGCGGCTTGGCGAGAAGGCTGTCGCCCACCCAGACGGTGTCGAAGACGCCGGAGCGCTCGGCCTCCACGGTGAGATCCACGAGATCGCGCGCCTTGATGGCGCCGAGGACGACGGCGCGATTCGCCAGGATGAGGCCGAACGACGAGTGGGCCACGTCGCTATCTCCCCGTGTACTTCGGCGGCCGCTTCTCGAGGAATGCCGTCACGCCCTCCGCGTAGTCGTGCGTCGAGCGGAGCCACGCGTAGGCCTTGCGCTCGAGCTCGAGCGCCGTCCCGAGCGGCGCCTCGGCCCCGCGGTCGAGCACCATCTTCAGCGTGCGGAGCGCCAGCGGCGCCCGCTCGGCGAGGTCCTTCGCCAGCGCGTCCACCGCTGCGTCCAGCGCGTCGTTCCCCACGGCCTGGGTGATAAGCGCCCACGCCTCGGCCTGCTCCGCCGAGATCCGCCGCCCCGTCATCATGAAGAGCTTCCCGCGCGTCATGCCCATGAGGCGCAGCGCGCGCTGGGTGCCGCCGCTGCCCGGGATCATGCCGAGCCTCACTTCGGGAAACGCGAACTCGGAGCGGAGCGTCGCGAGGCGAAAATCGCACGCGACCGCCAGCTCGAGGCCGGCCCCCATCGTATACCCGTCGATCGCGGCGATCACGGGCTTCCGGCACCGCTCGGCGGAGGTCAGCGTGTCTCCCCAGTTCTCCAGATCCGCCGGCGTCAGGGTGAGGAACTCGGCGACGTCGCCGCCGGCGCTGAACGCCTTGCCGCCGGCGCCGCGGACCACGACGACGCGGACGGCCTCGTCGGCGTCGAGCGCGGCGAAGATCCCGGGAAATTCGTTCCGCATCGCGACGGTCATCGTGTTCATCTTCGGCTGGCGGTCGATCCAGATCGTCGCGACGGCGCCCGCGCGCTCCACCTTCAGGAACTCGCTCATGACTCAACCTCCGTGTACTGGCCGTCCCGGAGCAGGCGGCGCAGGATCTTGCCGGACGCGGTCTTCGGGATCTCGCGGATGAAGACGAAGCGGCGCGGCCGCTTGAAGTTCGCGAGGTCGCCGCTCGCCCGGCAGTGGTCGTCGAGCTCCGCCGCGGTGAGGCCGGGCGCGCGCGGGACCACGAACGCGACGACCCGCTCGCCCCACTTCTCGTCGGGCTCGCCGATCACGGCCACGTCCCCGACGCGCGGGTGGCGCGCCAGCACGTCCTCCACTTCCACCGGGTGGATGTTCTCGCCGCCGCTGATGACCATGTCGTCCACGCGCCCGGCGACCCACAAATCACCGTCCGCATCGAGCCAGCCCATGTCGCCGGTGAAGTACCAGCCCGCGCGAAGCGCCCTGGCGTCGGCGTCGGGACGGTTCCAGTAGCCCGCGAAGGCCTCGTCGGAGTCGAGGCTCGCGATGATCTCGCCCTTCGTCCCCGGCCCAACGACCTCCTCGGGGCCGACGCGGCGCTCGGTGCTCGCCCCCACGACGCGGAGCTTTCCGTGGAGGCCCGGCCTCCCGGCGCAGCCGGGCTTCACGCGCACGTCGGGGAATGTCGAAAACGTGTAGATCTCGGTCGAGCCGTAGTGGTTCACGAAGACCTCGGGGCGGAACGCCTTGGCACACGCCTCGGTGAGCGGCACCAGCATCGGCGCGCCCGCGTACGCGAGCTTCCGCACGGAGGACACGTCCGTCTGGGCGAACTCCGGGGCGTGGACGAGCTCGTAGAAGAGCGTCGGAATCAGGTAGAGCGCCGTGAGCCGCTCGCGGGCGATGAGCGCGAGCGCGCCGGCCGCCGACCAGTCGGGCTGGCAGACGAAGCAGCCGTTCACCGCCGCCATGCTCGTGAGCGAGTGGATCCCCATCGTGTGGTAGAGCGGCATGACGCCGAGCGTGCGCTCGCCCCACGTGTAGCCGCACTGCACGACGTGCGCCACCGCGCCGGCGTGGTGATTCCTGTGGGACCGCGGGACCCCCTTGGGTCGCCCCGTGGTTCCGGACGTATACAGGATGAGCGAGAGATCCTGCTCGGCGACCGTCTCGGGAGCGGAGGCGCGGTCTCCGCTCGGTACGACACCCGCTCCGACCGCACCCACGCCCCCGACGACGTCCGCGAACGAGATCGCTCCCGCAGGCAGGTCGTTGCCTACGAAGACCAGGGGCATCCTGCGCCCACGCACAGCCTCCATCACGGCAGGGGCGGTGGCGTCCTCGAAGAGCGCGAGCTTCGCGCCGGAATCCTCGAGGACGTACTCCATCTCGCCGGCGGCGAGGCGGAAGTTGACGGGGGTCGGCACGCCGCCGAGTTTCTGGAGCGCCCAGTAGGTCAGGACGTGCTCGAGGCGGTTCTTCAGCGCGACGAGGACACGGTCGCCCCTGCCGACACCGCGGCGCGCCAGCCCCCGAGCGACCACGGCGGCGCGCGCGTTCAGCTCGGCGTAGGCAAGCCGCCGCGAGCCGTCCACGACGGCGTCGGCGTCGGGACGGCGGAGGGCCGCGCGGTCGAGGAGCCCGGCGAGCGTCACGAGACGAGCAGAACCTTGCCCTTGTTCTTCCGGTCGAGGACGTGCTGCACCGCGGCCCGCGCGTCCTTCAGCGGGAACGCGCGATCGATCACGGGCTTGAGTCGACCCGCCGCGACGTAGTCGAGGATCGTTCGGAGCTCGAGAATCGAGCCGAGATTCGTCCCGATTATCTTCAAGTTCTTCGAGTAGACGTGCCGGAGGTCCAGCCGGCCCCAGTGCGTGTCGTGCGAGCCGATCGTCACGAGCGTGCCCAGGCGTGTGAGCGCGTAGGTGGACTTCTCGAGCGTGTCGCCGCCGATGTGCTCGACGACGACGTCCACCCCTCGCTTGTTCGTCCACTGCTTCGCTTCTTCGACGAAGTCCTGGGTGCGGTAGTTCACCACGCGCTCGGCGCCGAGCGCCTTCGCGAACTCGATCTTGTCGTCGGAACCGACCGTCGTGATGACGCGGGCGCCCATCAGGCGCGCGATCTGGATGGCGGCGCTGCCCACGCCGCTGCCCGCCGCCTGGACGAGCACCGTCTGGCCGGGCTTGAGCTCGGCCTTCGCCACGAGCGCGTGCCACGAGGTGAGGAACGCGAGCGGGAGCGCCGCGCCCGCTTCGAACGGGATCGCCTCCGCCAACGGCAGGAGGTTCTGGGCCGGCGCCTTGACGAGCTCGGCGTAGCCGCCGTCCTTGTGGGCGCCGAGGTAGCCGTAGCGCACGCACACGGTCCGCTCGCCGCGCAGACAGTACTCGCACGTCCCGCACGCGAAGCCGGGAAAGATGATCACGCGCTGGCCCCGCGCGAGCCCCTTCACCGCGCCACCGACGTTCTCCACCGTGCCCGTGACCTCGCAGCCGTTCACGTGGGGAAGCCCCTCGGGCGGCGGGAAGCGGCCGTCGAGGAGCAGCATGTCCACGTGGTTGAGCGCACACGCGCGGACGCGCACGACGACCTCGTCCGGCGCCGGGACCGGATCGCGGTAGTCATCGTAGAGCATCTTCTCGGCGCCGCCGTGCTCCTTGAAGAACGCCGCCTTCAGAAGGGCACCTCCGTCCGCTCGTCCTTCACGCGCCGGGCCTTGTGGTCCCAGCGCGGGAGCGAGCCGGGCTCGCCGATCTCCAGGCTGACGCGGATGCCGAGCCCCGTGCGGAGGTCGGCGGCGAGCTTCCCGCGCAGGCCGTCGCGCTCGGCGAGCGAGAGCAACGGCGACGGGTCGATGCGCACGAGGATGTCGTCGAGCCCCTCGTGGCGGCGGAAGACGACCTGGAACTCGTCCACGCCGGTGTGCGGACGCACGAGCTCCTCGATCCGCCGTGGGTAGACGATGATGCCGCGGATCTTCTTCATGTCGTCGAGGCGCGAGAGCACGCCACCCTCGAAGGCGACGAGCGTCCGGCCGCACGGGCACTTGCGGTCCGCGACCTGGACGACGTCACGCGTCCGGTAGCGGATGAGCGGCATCGCCTTGCGATAGAGGCTCGTGAAGACCAGCTCACCGCGCCCGCCGGGGGCG
>JBGPIS010000273.1:0-4225 GCA_041484965.1 Methylomirabilia bacterium | reverse complement strand
CTTTGATCGCGACGAGATACTCGCGGATGACGTCGAGGGTCTCGTCCGGCAGGAGGTTGGGCGGGCAGTCTCGGCCGTAGACGGCCTGGGCCTTCTCGCCCGCGTACACCTCGGCCCACGCGATCCTCTTCTTCCCCTGATAGGCCTGCTCCACCGCCGCGTCCAGCACGCGCACCGACGCCCGCCAGATGTCCGCGCCGGTGCCGTCGCCCTCGATGAACGCGACGATCGGGTTGTCCGGTACCCGCAGCTTCCCGTGCTCGATCGTGACCCGCTCGCCCTTCGGTATCTTGACCTTGCCCGCCATCACTTCCGCTCCCCCTGGGCGGCGTTCAGCGCCGACCCGGCCTTGAACCATGTGATGTGCTCGTCGGTGAGGCTGTGGAGCGCCTCGATGGTCTCGGTCCGCCCGTCGGGCTTCCGGATCGTCACGGTCACGGGCTTGCCGGGGTGGAGCGCCGCGAGGCCCGCGACGCTGACGCGGTCCAGCGCCTCGAAGCGGTCGTAGTCGCGCGGGTCCCTGAACGTGAGCGGCAGCACGCCCTGCTTCTTGAGGTTCGTCTCGGCGATGCGGGCGAAGCTCTTGGTGAGAACAACTGCACAACCGAGGTACCGAGGAGACATGGCTGCATGTTCGCGGCTCGAGCCTTCACCATAATTTTCGTCGCCGATCACCATCCAGCGGACGCCCTTGGCCTTGAGCTCGCGCGCGATCTTCGTGAAGGGCTGCGGCGCGCCGCCCGTGAGCGGGTTGACGCCCTTGCCCGCCTCGCCGGTGAACGCGTTCACCGCGCCGAGGAACATGTTGTCGCTGATCTTGTCGAGGTGGCCGCGGAAGCGGAGCCACGGCCCAGCCGGCGAGATGTGATCGGTCGTCGTCTTGCCCTTGGTCTTGACCAGAATCGGCAGGTCGACGAAGTCCTTGCCGTCCCACGGCTTGAAGGGCTCGAGGATCTGGAGGCGGTCGCTGTCGGGCCGGACGATGACCTGGACCGACTCGCCGGCGGCCGCGGGTTCTTCGTAGCCCTCCGCGCCGCGCGCGAAGCCCTCGCGCGGCAGCTCGGGGGCCTCGGGCGGCGTGAAGCGGAACGCCTTGCCCTGCGCGTCGGGGATCGTGCCGTGCACGGGATCGAACTCGAGGGTGCCGGCGAACGCGAGCGCGGTGACGAGCTCCGGGCTCGTCAGGAAGGAGAGCGTCGCGGCGCTCCCGTCGTTGCGCCCCGGGAAGTTCCGGTTGAACGAGGACACGATCGTGTTCGGCTCGCCCGCCTTGACGTCGCTCCGCTTCCACTGACCGATGCACGGCCCGCACGCGTTCGCCAGCACCGTGCCGCCGATCTTCTGGAAGGTCTCGATGATCCCGTCGCGCTTGATCGTCTGGTAGATCCGCTCCGAGCCCGGCGTGATCCAGAACGGGACCTTGGCGCGGAGCCCGGCCTTGATCCCCTGCATCGCGACGTGCGCGGCGCGGCGCATGTCCTCGTAGGACGAGTTGGTGCAGGAGCCGATGAGCGTGTTGGTGATCGTCGCCGGCCAGCCGTTCGCCTTCACCTCGGCGGCGAGCCTCGAGATGGGCCGCCCCCGATCCGGCGAGTGCGGCCCGACGACGTGGGGCTCCAGCTCGTCCAGGTTGATCTCGACCAGCTCGTCGTAGCACTTCTTGGGATCCGCGACGGCCGCGGGATCGGGCACCAGGTGCTCCCTGAACTCCTCGCCGAGCGTCGCGACGTCGGCGCGCTCGGTCGCGCGCAGGTAGGCCGCCATGCGCGCATCGAACGGAAAGACGGAGGTCGTGGCCCCGAGCTCCGCGCCCATGTTGCAGATCGTCCCCTTGCCGGTCGCGCTGATGGACTCGGCGCCGGGGCCGAAGTACTCGATGATCTTGTTGGTGCCGCCCTTGACGGTCAGGAGGGTGCAGAGATAGGTGATGATGTCCTTCGCCGCCGTCCAACCGGACAGCTTGCCCGTCAGATGGACGCCGATGAGCTTCGGGTGGAGCACCTCCCACGGGAGCCCCGCCATCACCTCGCCGCAGTCGGCGCCGCCCACGCCGATGGCGAGCATCCCGAGGCCGCCGCCGTTGGGCGTGTGCGAGTCGGCGCCGATCATGAGCCCGCCGGGGAAGGCGTAGTTCTCGAGGACGACCTGGTGGATGATGCCCGCGCCCGGGCGCCAGAAGCCGATGCCGTACTTCTTCGACGCCGAATGGAGGAAGTCGTAGACCTCCTGGTTCTCGCGGATCGCGCGGGCGAGGTCGTCGGCGCTGCCGCTCTCGGCGCGGATCAGGTGGTCGCAGTGCAGCGTCGAGGGGACCGACACGCGCTTGCGCCCGGAATGCATGAATTGAAGTAAGGCCATCTGCCCGGTGACGTCCTGTAACCCGACGCGGTCCACGCGCAGGCGGAGGATCGCCTTCCCGCGCTCCCACGTCTGGCTGTCGACGTCCCAGCAGTGGGCGACGAGGATCTTCTCGGTCAGCGTGAGCGGGCGTCGGAACATCCTCCGGGCCTGGGCGAGACGATCGGGCATGGAGGCGTAGAGCGATCTGATCTGCTGCGCAGACATCACTGCCTCCCCTTGACGTTCGTAGGCAGACGCTCACCGCCCTCGTGGGGGGGCGAGTCAAACCAGACTCTAACGCGGCGCGCCGTTAGCGTCAAGGACGGCGACGCTTTCTGAGCGCTTGCGGCCCGCGGAGCGGTGAGCTCGGCGAACCGGATCACAGGCCGAGGAGACGGCGGACGCCCTGCTGCCGGAGGCGGATGATCGAGCGCGTCGGTGCCAGACCCATCGGGCAGACCTCGGTGCAGTTGCCCTGGCCGTGGCAGCGGGCGAGCGCGTCGTCGCCCAGCAGGACCGCCCAGCGCGCGTCCTTGCCGCCGTCGCGCGAGTCGAGCTCGAGCGTGAAGGCGCGGTTGAGCGCGGCGGGCCCCGGGAAGCGGGCGTTGTGCGCGACCATCGTGCACGCCGACAGGCACATACCGCAGCCGATGCACTCGATCGCGGGATCGATCTCGCGGCGCTCGCGCGAGTCGCTCGAGACGACGGCGTACCGCGAAGCGTCCGGCCGTGGCGCGTGCGCGGCCCCGACCGTCCGGAGCTTCGTGTTGAACGGCGCCATGTCCACCACGAGGTCGCGGAGCAGCGGGAAGTGGTAGAGCGGGCGCACGCTCACGGGGCCGTCGCCGAGCTGGGCAAGCCGCGTCCGGCAGGCCCAGCGCTCGCGACCGTTGACGACCAGGGCGCACGAGCCGCACATGCCGACGCGGCAGGCGTACCGGAAGGCGAGCGTCGGGTCCTGGGTGCGCTGGACCTCGACGAGGGCGTCGAGCACCGTCGTGTCGGCGCCGGCCGTCACGCGATACTCCTCGCTGCGTTCCGGCGCCTCGGCAGACCAGCGGAAGACGCGGAGCGTCCTCGTCATCGGCGCTATACTACCGCCACTTCCCATGTCGCTTCGCCACGACCGTCTGGCGCTGCTGGACCGCTACCTCCGCATCCCCACGATCAGCCGCCAGGTGACGCCGGAGATGGTCGAGGAGGTCCGCGCCTTCTGGCGCGGCGTCGGGCTCGAGCTCGAGCCGCTCCGGCCTGCGAACACGCAGGGCACACCCGCGCTCTACGGCGAGCTTCCGGGCCCCGCCGGGGCGCCGACCCTCTTGCTCTACGGCCATTACGACGTCCAGCCGACGGGCGACCTCGCGCGGTGGCGCTGGGAGGGCGTCCCCGTGAACCCGTTCGAGCCGGCGTACTTCCACGCGCGGGCGCCCGTGGATCCGCGGGCGCTCGACGAGCGGGCCCTCGACGACGTCGTCGTCGTGGCGCGCGGCGGCGCCGACAACAAGGGCCAGCACCTCTCGAGCGTCCTCGGCGCCATGGACAGCGTCCGCGCGGGCCGGACCCAGTGGCGGGTGAAGCTCATCCTCGACGGCGAGGAGGAGCACGGCAGTCCGAACCTCGAGGCGATCGCCCGCGCCCACCGCGCACGCCTCGCCGCCGACGTGCTGATCGGCTCCGACGGGCCGAAGCAGAAGAACGCGCCGACGCTCGTGATGGGCGTGCGCGGACTCCTCACCGTGAACCTCGTCGCCGACAACGGCCAGCCCGCGTCCGTCCATTCGGGCAACTACGGCAACATCGTCCCCAATCCCGTCCTGCCGCTGGCACGGCTGATCGCCGACATCGAGGAGCGCGTGCGCGCGTACGCCGCCGCGCACGACCGGTT
>JBGPIS010000272.1:0-4234 GCA_041484965.1 Methylomirabilia bacterium | reverse complement strand
GTCATCGCCAAGATGAAGGAGATGCCGACCGACGACCCGCTCTTCGGCAAGGGGACGATCCGGGCCGACGGCCGGAAGGTCCACCCGGCATACCTGGTCGAGGTGAAGACGCCGGCCGAGTCGAAGTACCCGTGGGACTACTACAAGATTCGCGCGACGATCCCCGCGGAGCAGGCGTTCCGGCCGCTCGACCAGGGCGGTTGCGAGCTCGTGAAGAAGTGAGGGACGGAGCCGGCCCGCGCCTCGAACAGGCCACCCGCGGTCCGAGCCGGGCTGGCGCTCCGATACAGTGACCTTCTTCGGCGTCCCCACGCAGGCGCTGTTCGGTCAGCTCCTGATCGGGCTGATCAACGGCTCGTTCTACGCGCTGCTCAGCCTCGGGCTCTCGGTCATCTTCGGCCTGCTCAACATCATCAACTTCGCCCACGGCGCCCAGTACATGATGGGCGCGTTCGTCGCCTACTTCCTGCTCCACTGGGCGGGCCTCGGCTACTGGTGGGCGCTCGTCGTGGCGCCCGTCGTGGTCGGCCTCGTCGGCATTGTCCTCGAGCGCACGATGCTCAAACGGCTCTACCAGCTCGACCACCTCTACGGCCTGCTGCTGACCTTCGGCTTCGCGCTGATCATCCAGGGCCTGTTCCGCCACCAGTACGGCTCGTCGGGGCTGCCGTATTCGTTCCCCGCTCAGCTCGCCGGCGGCCAGAACCTGGGCTTCATGTTCCTGCCGAACTACCGGGCCTGGGTCATCGTCTTCTCGCTCGTCGTGTGCCTGGGGACGTGGTACGTGATCGAGCGCACCAAGCTCGGCTCGTACCTGCGCGCGGCGACCGAGAACCCGACGCTCGTGCAGGCCTTCGGCATCAACGTCCCGCGGATGATCACGCTCACCTACGGCTTCGGCGTCGGGCTCGCCGCGCTCGCGGGCGTGCTGGCGGCGCCGATCTACCAGGTGAACCCGCTGATGGGAGCCGACCTGATCATCGTCGTCTTCGCCGTCGTCGTCATCGGCGGGCTGGGCTCGATCATGGGCTCGATCGTCACCGGCTTCGCCCTCGGGGTGGTCGAGGGCTTCACCAAGGTCTTCTATCCCGAGGCCTCCAACACGGTGATCTTCGTCATCATGGCCCTCGTGCTCCTCGTGAGGCCGACGGGGCTCTTCGGGCGGGAGAAGTAGGGGATGGCGACGGCGAAGGCGTACGCGGAGGCGCCGCCGCTGCCCCTGCCGTCGGCGATCCCGCGCCACCAGTCCATCGCCTTCGTCCTGATGGCCGCGCTCCTCGTCGCGGCGCCGTTCTTCGTGTACCCGGTGTTCCTGATGAAGGCGCTCTGCTTCGCCCTCTTCGCCTGCGCCTTCAACCTCCTCATCGGCTACGTCGGGCTCCTCTCGTTCGGCCACGCCGCCTTCCTCGGCGCGGCCGGGTACGCCGCGGCGCACGCGGCCAAGGTGTGGGGCTTCCCGACGGAGCTGGCGATCCTCTTCGGCACGGCCGTGGCGGCGGGGCTCGGCCTGGTGATCGGCGCGCTGACCATTCGGAGCAAGGGGATCTACTTCGCGAACATCACGCTGGCGTTCGCCCAGATGATCTACTTCTTCAGCGTGCAGGCGAAGTTCACGGGCGGCGAGGACGGCATCCAGTCGGTGCCGCGGGGCACCCTGCTGGGCGCGCTCGACCTGCGCCCGACGCTGGCGATGTACTTCGTCGTCCTCGCGATCTTCCTCGCGGGCTTCCTGGTGACCTACCGCGCGATACACTCGCCGTTCGGCCAGGTGCTCAAGGCGATTCGCGAGAACGAGCCGCGCGCCGTCTCCCTCGGCTACCGGGCGGAGCGCTACAAGCTCCTCGCGTTCGCGCTCTCCGCGACGCTGTCGGGGCTGGCGGGCGGCACGAAGGCGATCGTCTTCCAGCTCGCGTCGCTCACCGATGTGCACTGGACGATGTCGGGCGAGGTGGTGCTGATGACCCTCCTGGGCGGCCTCGGCACGGTGTTCGGGCCCGTCGTCGGCGCCTTCATCATGATCACGCTCGAGCACTATCTGGCGCAGCTCGGCGCGTGGGTCACGATCGTCCAGGGGATCATCTTCGTGATCTGCGTGCTCACCTTCCGGCGCGGCGTCGTCGGCGAGCTCGCGCGGCTCCTCAGGAGGCCCCTCTAACACACGCAACGGAGACCCCCATGAACTACACGGACATCCTCTACGAGAAGAAGGACGGCGTCGGCTGGATCACCATCAACCGGCCCGAGGTGCGCAACGCCTTCCGCACCCGGACCGTCGCCGAGCTCACCGACGCGTTCCTGGACGCGCGGTTCGACCCCTCGGTCGGCGTCGTCGTGCTGACGGGCGCCGGCGACAAGGCGTTCTGCTCGGGCGGCGACCAGAAAGAGCGCGGGCAGGGTGGCTACGCGCCGGGCGCCGCAGGCACGACGGCCCAGCGCCCCATGGACGTCGAGGCGCTCCACAGCGCGATCCGCCACATCCCGAAGCCGGTGATCGCCATGGTGAACGGGTTCGCGATCGGCGGCGGCCACGTGCTCCACCTGCTCTGCGACCTCTCGATCGCCTCGGAGAACGCGCTCTTCGGGCAGACGGGCCCGCGCGTCGGCAGCGTGGACGCGGGCCACGGGACGGGCTTCCTCGCACGGGTGGTCGGCGAGAAGAAGGCGCGGGAGATCTGGTACCTCTGCCGCCAGTACACGGCGCCGGAGGCGCTGGCGATGGGCCTCGTCAACAAGGTCGTCCGAGCTCAAGATTTGCGCGCTGAGGTGGAGAAGTGGTGCGCCGAGCTCCTCGAGAAGAGCCCGACGGCGCTCGCCCTCGCCAAGCAGTCGTTCAACATCGACTCGGAGCAGCGCGCCGGCGTGGCACAGTTCGCCCACACCGCGCTGAACCTCTACTACCAGACGGAAGAGGCGATGGAGGGCCGGAACGCGTTCGTCGAGAAGCGCCCGGTCAACTTCAAGAAGTTCCGGAAGTGATGACGGGCTTCGACTCCGACCTCGGCGAGGAGCGGATCCGCCGGTCCGTCGCGAGCGGGCAGTGGCGGAACGAGAGCGTCGAGGTCTATCTGGACCGGTGGGCGACCAAGCGGCCGGCGAAGACGGCGATCGTGGACGGCGCCGGCCGCTACACGTACGCCGAGCTCGCGCGGACGGTCGAGCGGGTCGCCCATGGGCTCGCGGCCCACGGCGTCGAGCGGGGCGGCGTGATCTCCTGCCAGCTCCCCAACTGGAACGAGTTCATCGTCCTCCTCCTGGCCGTGGCGCGGCTCGGCGCCATCGTGAACCCGATCCCGCCCATCTACCGCGCGAGCGAGCTCCGCTTCATGCTGAACCGGCTCGAGTCGCGCGTCGTCGTGATCCCGGGGACCTTTCGCGGCTTCGACCACGTCTCTATGCTCGCCGGGCTCCGGCCTGACGTGCCGCGGGTCGAGCACGTCTTCGTGGCGCGCGGCGCACCCGGGGGCGACATGCTGCCGTTCACGACGCTCACCGACACCGCGTGGGAGGCGCGCCCAGGGCGGCGCGGCCTGCCGGGGAGCGACCCGAACGAGGTGTGCGAGGTGATCTTCACCTCGGGGACGACGGGCGAGCCGAAGGGTGTGATGCACACGCCGAATACCGTGCTCGCGAACGTCTCTCGGGTGATCGAGCGGCTCGCGTGTTCCGAGCGCGACGTCGTCCTGATGTCCTCCACGTTCGCGCACCAGACGGGGTACCTCTACGGCTACTGCCTCACGTTCGTGCTCGGCGCCACGGGCGTCTGGCTCGACGTCTGGAACGCGGCGGAGGCGGCCCGGCTCATCGCGGCCGCGCGCGTGACGTTCACGATGGGCGCGACACCGTTCCTCCAGGACCTGACCCACGTGCCCGGACGCCACGACCTCTCGTCCCTCCGTCTGTTCATCTCCGCCGGCGCACCGATCCCACGGCCCCTCGTCCGCGACGCGCGCGCGCGACTCGGCTGCGCGATCTCGCCGGGCTGGGGAATGACGGAGAACGGTCTCGTGACGTGCAACGGCTTCGACGATCCCGAGGACAAGGTGTTCACGACCGACGGCCGCCCGCTTCCGGGCATGGAGCTCAGAATCGAGGAGGGCGACGGGCAGAGCCTCCCGCCCGGGACGGAAGGAGATCTACTCGTCAGGGGCTCGTCGCAGTTCGTGGGCTACTTCAAGCGCCCGGAGTTCACGCGCGAGTCCTACACGGCGGACGGCTGGTTCAGGACCGGCGATCG
>JBGPIS010000271.1:0-4250 GCA_041484965.1 Methylomirabilia bacterium | reverse complement strand
TCCGGGATGCCGAGGCGTTGGATCTTCCTCGGGTGGTAGACGAGGCCGTACGGCTCGAGCGCGGTGCCGACCCAGAAGCCGTCCTTGTCCTTGAGCGGAATCGCCTTGGGCTTGCCGATGGCGGCGGGGATCGACTCCCACGCCTCCTTCGCGAGGTCGAGCTTTGATAGTAATTTCTGCTCGGCGAGCTTCTCGAAGAGCGCCGACTCGCCGCCCCAGAAGATGTCCACCTCGGGCTTGCCCCTCCATTCGACGATGCGGCCGTACGCCACCGGCGTGCCCGCCGGGATCGCGCTCACCTTCAGCGTGACGCCCCACTTCTCCTTGGCATAGTCGGCGAACGCCTTCAGCGCCGCGTCGTGAATGAACTTCGACACGGGCGTGATCAGCGCCAGCTCGCCCTCGATCGGCGCCTGGGCGAGGGCGGCGCCCGCCGCGCCGAGGGTCAGCAGAACCGCGAGAGCCAGAACTCCGAGTCGTGTCATCGCTCGTCTCCTCGTCGGAAATGATCGTTCGTCACGATTGCTCGACCGCCCAGCCGCGGGCCCGGTCGACCGCCCGGCGCCACCCGGCGTACTGCCCGGCGCGCGCGCCCGCATCGAGCGCCGGGGTGAAGCGGCGCTCGAGCGCCCAGCGCCCGGCGAGTTCGTCGCACGACCGCCACAGGCCCGCGCCGAGGCCCGCGAGGTACGCGGCGCCGAGCCCCGTCGTCTCGATCACGGAGGGCCGCAGCACCGCCACGTCCATGATGTCGGCCTGGAACTGGCACAGGAAGTCGTTGGCCGCCGCGCCCCCGTCCACCCGAAGCTCTCTCACCTGGATCCCGGCCTCCGCCGCCATCGCCTCCAGCACGTCGCGACTCTGGAACGCGATCGCCTCGAGCGCCGCGCGCGCCAGGTGCGCGCGCGTCGTCCCGCGCGTTAGCCCCACGATGGCGCCCCGCGCGTACATGTCCCAGTACGGCGCGCCGAGCCCGACGAACGCCGGGACGAAGTAGACGCCGCCCGTGTCCGGGACCGACCGCGCCAGCGCCTCGCTCTCCGCGGCGCGCGCGAGGATCCCGAGACCGTCGCGCAGCCATTGGATCGCCGCGCCGGCGACGAACACGCTGCCCTCGAGAGCATACGTCGTCTCGCCACCGATCCGCCACGCGATCGTCGTCAGGAGCCCGCGCGCCGAGGGGACGGGCGCGCGCCCGGTGTTGAGCAGCATGAAGCAGCCCGTCCCGTAGGTGTTCTTCACCGCGCCGGGCGCGTAGCCGGCCTGCCCGAAGAGCGCGGCCTGCTGGTCGCCCGCGATCCCGGCGACCGGCACGCCGCGCGGGAGCCAGCCGAGATCGACGGTCTCGCCGATGACGCCGGACGAGGCCGCGACCGACGGCAGCACGGCGCGCGGGACGCCGAGGATCTCGAGCAGCTCGTCGTCCCAGTCGCCCG
Organism: Methylomirabilia bacterium; assembly: GCA_041484965.1. Lineage (GTDB taxonomy): Bacteria > Methylomirabilota > Methylomirabilia > Rokubacteriales > CSP1-6 > JBGPIS01. The sequence goes on along the minus strand of JBGPIS010000271.1, from coordinate 2,814 downwards.
TCCGGAGGTTCAGGCAGAGCGTCCGCGAGGCGTTCGACGCGTCGGTGGCGTGCACGCGGCCGCCGGTGAGCTTCCAGAGGAGCCAGGAGTCCACCGTCCCGAACGCGAGCTCGCCCCGCTCGGCACGGGCGCGCGCGCCCGAGACCTCGTCGAGCAGCCAGCGGATCTTGGTACCGGAGAAGTAGGCGTCGAGCACGAGGCCGGTCTTCTCGCGCACGCGGCCCTCGACGCCGTCGGCCCGGAGGCGGTCACACATCGCCGCCGTCCGCCGGCACTGCCAGACGATCGCCCGGTGGATCGGCGCCCCCGAGGCACGCTCCCACACGATCGTCGTCTCGCGCTGGTTCGTGATGCCGACCGCGGCGATCTCGCCCGCGGCGATGCGCGCCTCGGCGAGCGCCGCGCCCGCCGCGCGCTCGACGGTCGCCCAGATCTCCCCCGGGTCGTGCTCGACCCAGCCGGGTTTGGGGAAGTACTGCGGGAGCTCGGCGTAGCCGCGGGCGAGCACGCGGCCGTCCGGATCGACGACCAGCGCGGTCGAGCCGGTCGTGCCCTGATCGAGCGCGAGGATGTACCGGCGGGAAGTCATCGGCCGAGCACCCGCTTCAGGAGATCGGGGCGGTCGGTCATCACCACATCCACGCCGAGGTCGATCATGCGGCGGAGGTCGGCCTCCTCGTTGACCGTCCAGGCCGAGAGGCGAATCCGCGCCTTGCGCGCCGCCTCGACAACGTCCGCGTCGATGAGCCGGTGGTTCATGCCGAGGTCGCTGGCGCCGGCGTCCGCCGCGAGCCGCACCGCCTCGTCCGGCGCCGACCGCTCGCGCTGCGTGCGGCCACGGGTCACGAGCAGCATCCTGCCGACCGCGGGCTCGAGCGCGCGGAGGCGCGCGAGCGTCTCCGGCTGGAAGGCCTGCACGGTCGCGCGCCCGAGCATGCCGCGCGACCTGAGCAACGTCAAAACCTTCTCCTCGATCCCGTCGTAGCGCGCCCCGTCCGGGCCCACCTTGATCTCGGGCAGGATCCGGACGCCCGTCGGCGCGGCGAGGTCGAGGACCTGGGTGAGCGTCGGCACCGGCTCGTCGGTGACGCTCCCGTCGCGCGCCTTGAGGCGCGCCGCCGCGAGCGCCGCGCGCGTGACCCCGCGCACCGGGCCCTGCGCCGTGGTGGTGCGCTCGAGCGTCGGGTCGTGGATCACGACGACCTCGCCGTCGGCCGTCAGGTGCAGGTCGAACTCGAGGAAGTCCACGCCGAGCGCGGTCGCGTTCCGGAACGCGAGCAGGCTGTTCTCCGGCCAGAGGCCGGCGCCGCCCCGGTGGGCGGCGATCAGCGTCGAACCGCCGCCGCGGCTCTCCCCGACCGTCGCGAGTCCGAGCGCCGCCGCCAGCACGAGCAGGAGCGCGCGCCTCACGGCGCCCGCCCCAGCACCCGCTTCAGGAGATCGGGGCGGTCGGAGGTGATGAGATCCACGCCAAGGTCCGCGAGCCGCCGCATCGCCGGCTCGTCGTTCACCGTCCAGACACCGAGCACGAGGCCGGCCGCGCGCGCCGCCGCCACGACGCGCGCGTTCACGAGCGTGTGCTGGAGGCCCACGTCGGTCGCCTCCGACCGCACGGCCCACTCGACCGTGTCCTCGGGCCGCGCGCCCGCCTGCTCGACGTGGCGCGCCGCTGCGAGGAGCGCCACGCGCTGGCGCGGGGCGAGCGCGCGGACGCGCGCCAGGACGTCGGGATTGAACGCCATGATCGTCGCCCGCGCGCCGAGCCCCGCCCGCACGAGCGTGGCGAGCAGCGCCTCCTCCAGCCCCTCGTAGCGCGGGCCGGGCACGGCGGCCGCTCGCGCGTCCCGCCGCTCCCACCGGACGCCGAAGCCCGCAGCCGGCCCCTTCACCTCCACGAGCAGCCCGGCCGGCGACGGCGCCGCGAGCGCCAAGACGTCATCGAGGAGCGGCACGCGCTCGTCGGTGAGCGTGCCGTCGGGCCCCTTGAGCCTCACGCGGGCGAGCTCGGCCGCTGCGCGCCGCGCGACAGGGCCCCTGGCGTCGGTCGTCCGGTCGAGCGTCGCGTCGTGGATGACCGCGATCTCGCCGTCGGCCGTCGGGTGGACGTCGAACTCGAGCAGGTCGCTGCCGAGCACGATCGCGTTCCGGAAGGCGAGCAGGCTGTTCTCGGGCCAGAGGGCGGCGCCGCCCCGGTGGGCGGCCTGCAGCGGTCGCGCGGGCATCTACTTCTCGGTCTCGATCAGGCCCTTCACGAACCAGCGCTGCATGAACAGGATCACTGCCACGGGCGGCACGAGCGCCATCATCGCGGCGGCCATCATGACGTTCCACTCCGGGATGTGGGTGCCGGTTCGAGGGATGAGATCCTGGAGCCCGATGACGACGACGCGCATCGCCTCGGTGTTGGTGATCATCAGCGGCCAGAGGTACTGGTTCCAGCCGAAGATGAAGAGCACGACGAAGAGCGCCGCGATGTTCGCCCACGACAGCGGGAGCAGGAAGGACCAGAGGAACCGCAGGGGGCCGACGCCGTCGAGCTGCGCCGCCTCCACCAGCTCGTTGGGGACCGTCAGGTAGAACTGGCGGAAGAGGAACGTCGCGGTTGCGGACGCCATCAGCGGGACGGTGAGCCCGGCGTACGAGTTGAGCCAGCCGAGGTTGCCGATCACCTCGTAGGTGGACATGATCCGGACTTCCACGGGCAGCATGAGCGTGATGAAGATCATCCAGAAGGCGACGGTTTTCCCGCGGAAGTCGAAGTAGACGATCGCGAAGGCCGAAAGCATCGAGATCGCGATCTTGCCGACCGCCGAG
>JBGPIS010000270.1:0-4266 GCA_041484965.1 Methylomirabilia bacterium | reverse complement strand
GACGATCTCGCCCTTCACGACGCCCTTCTCCCGCCGGATCCGCTCGAAGCGGCTCCAGCGCGTCTTGAACTCGGCGACGCGGACCGCGTCCTCGTACGTCATCCAGACGGCGAGATTGCGCGCGAGAATTCTCAGAACCTCCGCGTCGCCGCCGTGAGCGAACGGGCGGAGCCGCGCGAGGTACCGCTCGGCGTACGCCGGATTCTGATAATCGATGAGCCGCACCACCGCCTGATGCACGACCGGTCGCAGCTCGACCGGGAAGTCAACCGTCATCGCTTCGATCCCGGCATCGACCACCGCCGCGGCGAGTGTGGCGGGGGCGGGGGCGGGGTCCCAGGCGAGTGGGGTACCGAAGCCCGGCGACCCCGCAACCGCTCCCGCCTTCAACCGGTCGGCGACGCCGAGCCCGGCGGCGAAGCCGCGCAGGTTGGCCTCTACCTGGACGCCCTTGGCCCGGATCGCTTCGCGGAACGCGTCGGCGCCGATCGGCAGGGCGCCCGAGCCGGCGAGGGCGCCGAGCAGCACCGAGTTCGCCTCGGTCCCGTGCTCGCGCGCGAGCACGAGCGCGTCGAAGGCGTAGAGCTCGCGGGAGAAGGCGCGCGCCGCGCGGTGCAGGTCCTCGACCGGATAGATACCGCGCCCGCTCGTGATCTTCTCGTGGATCGAGTAGAGGCGGTGCGTGCTCGCGATGATCGTCGTGCGTGCCGGCGACGGAAAGCCGAGCTCGATCATCCGCCCGACCTCGAGGAATTCGGCCGCCAGCAGCACGTCGAGGGCGCCCGGCACGGGGTAGAGCGAGAAGATCGGGTCGGCCGCATCGCCGTCGCGCTCGGTGGCCACCTCGACGTAGTAGGTCGTCGAGCCCGTCCGCTGGGCGACGCCGGGGATCGAGGTGCCGTGGACCGGATAACCGTCGGCGAGCGCGGCGTTCACGATCCACTCGAGCAGGACGCCGCCCCCCTGCCCCCCGACGGCGGGGATCAGGATCCCGAGGAGCCGCGCGTCGCTCACGCCGTGGCGGCCGCGAGCCGCCGGATCACCCCCGCGCGCGCGCGGGCGAGGACGCGGGTCCACCAGGTCGGGTTCGTGATCACCTGGACCTCGTAGAACGAGGGGCAGAGCACCGCGGCGTGGGCGACCTCGCCGCAGACGCCGCAGCCGACGCAGGTGTCGTCGACAAAGGCAATCGGGTCCTCGCGCAGCGGGTCGGGGTTGTCGCGGAGCGTGAGCGACGGGCAGCCGTTCAGGCGCATGCACGAGTGGTCGCCGGTGCAGACGTCCGGGTCGATGCCGAAGCGCGGCTGGATCACCTGCTCGCCGGCCGCCGCGAGCGCGCGCAGCCGCGGCTTCTCCCGCCGCTGGAGCTCGAGCATGCACTCGTTCTTCGCGATGATGACCTTAAGCCCGGGCACGCGCGTCGTGAGCGCCTCGCGCAGCGTCTTCATGACCTCCGCGATGCGGTAGCTGTTCACCGTGCGGATCCACTTGACGCCGAGTCCGCGGAGCGCGTCGGGGATCGTCATCCGCAGGGGCTCGTTGCGCGCGTTCGTCCCCGTGGACGGCACATGATGCTGGCCCGTCGCGGCCGCGTAGAAGTTGTCGAGGATCACCAGAACGGAGTCCTGCTTGTTGTACATCGCGTTGGCGACACCGTTCGTCAGGCCGTTGTGCCAGAAGCCGCCGTCGCCCATCACCGAGACGACCCGCTTGCCGAAGAGCGGCGCCACGGCGCTCGAGGAGGCGAGGCCCATGCCGTAGCCGAGGACCGAGTTGCCGACGTTGAACGGCGCCTGCGTCGAGAACGTGGAGCAGCCGATGTCGGCCGAGACATGCGTGTCGCCGATCTCCGGCTCGCGCTGCCGGAGGATCTTCAGCGCGCTGAACACCGGGCGCTCGGGACACCCGGTGCAGAAGGACGGCGGACGCTTGGCGACGGGCTGCGGCAGGACGGTGCGGACCTGGGACTGGTGCGCGGTGAGCGCGCGGTAGCGCGCCTCGATCGCCGCCGCCGGCTGCGACTTGAGTCCCGCCCCGGCGAGGAAGCGCCGGAGCCCGCCGATGACGAGCTGCGGAACGTACTCGCCGTGCGGCGAGAAGACGTCCTTGCCGGAGATCTCGACGTCGAGCTTCGCCTCGTGGGCGAGCGCCCCGAGCTCGCGCTCGATGTAGTTCGGCATCCCCTCCTCGACGACGAGGACGCGGCGCTTGCCGCGCAGGAAGCCGATCAGTTCCTCCGGCACGAGCGGGTGGATCGCGTTCAGCACCAGGAGCGGCACGGGCGTGCGGCCGCGCGTGTCGGCGAGCCCGAGCACGTGGAGGCCGCGGAGCGTCGTGTTCCAGAGGCCGCCCTGCATGATGATCCCGAGGTGGTCCTCGTCGCCGCGGACGCGCTCGTTCAACTTGTGCTCGACGATGTAGCGCCGGGCCGCCGGCAGCCGCTTCTCGAACTTCTGCGCCTCCATCTGATAGGTGAAGGGGGGCAGGTTGATCCGCTCCAGGCTGAAGGAGGGCGCGGCGAGCGGCGAGAGCATGCTGATCCGTGGCCGCACGTTCTCTTTGCACCGGAGCGTGCCCCGCATGTGGCAGGCGCGGATCCGGATCGAGAAGAGGACCGGCTCGTTGCACGCCTCCGAGAGCCCGAAGCCCTCCTCCACGAAACGGGCGAAGGACTCGAGGCTGTTGCGCGGGTCGAGCAGCGGGACCGACGACTTGAGCGCGGCCGAGTGCGTGCGCTCCTGCAGGATCGAGGCGCCCTCGCCGTAGTCCTCGCCGATGACGACCAGCGAGCCGCCGATGACGCCGGCGGAGGCCACGTGCGACAGCGCGTCGGAGGCCACGTTCGTGCCGACGACGGACTTCCACGTGACGGCGCCGCGCATCGGATAGTTGATGGACGCGCCGAGGAGCGCCGCCGCCGCCGCCTCGCTGCCGGACTGCTCGAAGTAGATGCCGAGCGGGCGGAGCACCGGCTCGTTCGCGTCGGCGAGGACGTCGATGAGGTACGAGACGGGCGCGCCCGGATAGCCGCCCACGTAGCTCACGCCCGACTGGAGCAGCGCCTTCGTGATCGCGAGGATCCCCTCGCCGCGCAGGATCTCGCCCTTGCCGTACGCGAGCTGCTTGACGTCTTCGACGAAGGACAGCTCACCCATGCCAGGCTGTAGTCTACTACTTCCATGGACGTCGTGATCCGCCGCGCCTTGCCGGCCGAGGCCCGCGCGCTGACGCGCGTCGCGCACGCCGCGAAGCGCCACTGGCGGTATCCCGAGGACTCGCTCAGGCTCTGGCGCGACGCGCTCACGGTGACGCCGGCATTCATCGAGCGCCAGCCGGTCTGGTGCGCCGTCCGCGGCGCGGAGGTGCTCGGGTTCTATGCGCTCGCGGGCTCCGGGGCGACGCGCGAGCTCGAGCACTTCTGGGTCGCGCCCGGGCACATCGGGCGAGGCGTGGGCGCGCGGCTTCTCGCGCACGCCGTCGCCGCGCTCAGAGCTGAAGGTGCGCGCGCGCTTCGCATCGCGTCCGACCCGTACGCCGAGGGGTTCTACCTCGCGATGGGCGCGCGCCGGGTGGGTGAGGTCGCGTCGACGCCGCGTGGGCGGACGCTGCCGCTGCTGGTGCTGGGCGTATCCGACCCGAGGCATTGACCGCGCGCCGGGCCGCGAGACGCTGGGGGTGTGGATGCGACGCCTCCTGGTCGAGATCGGAAAAGGCCGCCGCCCTACGTGTCGATCGACGCCGAGCTACTGAGACGGCTCTATGTGGACGAGCGGCTCACGGTCACCGCGGTCGCTGCCCGGCTCGGCAGCGGCGAGACGACGATCCTGCGGCGACTGCGGCGGTTCGGGATTCAGGCGCGCCCGCGTGGGCCGGTGCCCGGGACGTTCATGTCACGGCTACGCGGCCCCTCCTCGTTAGCGGTGTGGTCCGGGGAGATCGCCTGGGCTGTCGGTGTCATTGCGACTGACGGCTGTCTCGGAAGGAACGGAAGACAACTGACGGTTTCGTCGAAGGATTTCGATTTCCTGGGGACGGTACGCGAGTGCCTGGGGGGCCGTGGCTCGATTACACCGTACCGGAAGGGCGTGGAAAACCCATGCTTTCATCTGCAATGGAGCGATCGCGAGTTGCACGCCTGGCTACGGCACATCGGTCTCACGCCGGCGAAGAGCCTCACCCTTGGCCCCCTCGCTGTGCCCGACGAGTATTTTGCTGACTTCTTTCGCGGCTGTGTCGATGGTGACGGCACCGTTCTCGTGTATACCG
>JBGPIS010000269.1:0-4280 GCA_041484965.1 Methylomirabilia bacterium | reverse complement strand
GTCCTCTATGAGGAGGGAGACCGCGGAGAGGAGATGTTCTTGGTCCAGGAGGGAAGAGTGGCCCTCTCTAAGGAGGTCCCTGGGAGAGCGGAAGAGGTGCTCGCCGTAATGGAGCCCGGCGATTTCTTTGGTGAGATGAATGTCTTCGGGGGTCTACGACGTTCGGCGACGGTCCGTGCGGAGACCGACGCTGTGCTGCTCGGGCTCGATCACCGGAGTCTGCGAGACCTCATCGAGCGAAGTCCGCGAGCCGGACTCAGCTTCTTCGCTGCGACGGTGGGAGAATTCAGCACCCGCCTGGATCGGACCGACGATCTCGTGGCCGAGGTGACGCGGTGGGGGCTGGAGGTGACGGGCCTGGACGCGGACTCGAGCGTGGCGTCTTCGGACTGTCCTGTGCACTCACGATCCCGCCATCGGTGCCGCTGCGGGCGCATCAGCTGATCGAGTAGCCGCTCGGCGCCGCCGGCGCGCGGCTACGCGGAGACGCGGTTCAGGCCCGCTTGCTTGGCGCGGTCCAGCGCGCGCTCGGCGGCCCGCAGGACTTCGTGGGGATCGTCGCCGTGCCTCTCGGGCTGCGCGACGCCGACGCTGATCGTCACCGAGACCGTCCGCTCGACGGCACCCCGGCGCGCCGGCCGGCCGGCGCCAGGCCGCTCGGCCACGGACACGTCCAGGGTCGCCGCCGCGACGCTGCGCCGGACGACGTCGAGGTGGCGGCCGGCCGTGCCCGCCGACGTGCGTCGGAAGACCACGACGAACGTTTGCGCCCCGCAGTAGAACACGCGTCCGCGTCCGCCGACCTTCGTGAGCGCCTTCGCGACGAGCCGCACCATGCGGCGGCCGGCGTCTGCACCGTGCGCCTCACGGAACGTCACGAACTCGTCGATTTCCACGCGCGCCAGGGCGTAGCGCCGAGGCAGCCGCCGGAACGCCCTGTTGAGCTCGAGGCTCGCCGGGAGGCCGGTCACGTCGTCGAGATGGGCGGCTCGCGGCGGCTTCCACGCGGCGCCGCCAATCAGCAGCAGCCCGGCGGCGGCAAAGTAGACACTCGCCGGCCCGCCGGCGCTGGCCACGTCGAGCGCGATGAACGATGCGACCAGAGCCCATGCCGCCCCCGCGAAGACCGGGCGGCGGTCCACGAGAAATCTGGCCAAGACCAGGCCCAGCGCCGCGGCGAAGGCGAAGAGGGCGACTTGGGGTAGGGCCGTCCAGACGCCCAGGTTCGTAGCGACGAGCGGACGCTCGAGCGATGCGGCGACGGCGGAAAGCTCGGGACGCTGGAGGATCGCGACGACGCCGGCCTGGAGAAGCGCGACGCCGAACCACGACGCGCCGCGCGCGGCGAGGGGGCTCGCCTCGCCGAGCCAGGCGATGACGCCGAGGTTCAGCGGCAGCAGCAGCGCCACCGCGTCGAAGATGGCGCGACCTCCGAAGTGGATGAGCGCGCGGTCGGCGAGGGCGAGGACCACGAGCCCAAGGACGAGCCGACCCCGCCGGATGAGGAGCCCGAGCAGCGCGCCACCTCCGAAGACCACCAGCGGCGCATGATGCACAGCGGCGGTCACCGTGTCCGGAAGCGTCGGCGCCAGCGCCAGCACGGCGGCGACGGGAAGGAGCAGCGCGGGAGCGACGAGCGAAGCTACCCTTGTCACGGCGGCCCCTCCTCCTCTGGAGGCAAGCGAGCAAACGCCCCCTCAGCCGGGAGGCAGCAATGCCCGTACCAAACGCGAGGCGCCTGGTCGGTCGTTCTGGCGCGCGTTATCGACGGCGAGAGTCCCGACCGAGCCAGGTTCGCGGCCGCGATGGCACGATCGGCCGGGCGCGCGCGCCAAGCTGACAGCGGGTTGCAGCGGGCGCGGGCTGACTTCTCCTTGGCTCGCCGCGCGCGGACCGCTCAGCGCACGCGGATTGATCGCCGCCCGCGGGTTCTCGCGCGCGAAGGTTGCTCGAACCTGGCCGCCCTGACACTGCGGGCACGCGTTCGGGCCTGACTGTCACCGGTCGAGCGGCGAGGGATCGCTAAGTCGCCGACTTGCCGCCGGTTCGCGGGCCTGGCACCAAGTGTGCTGTCGCTTGCAGTATGGACCTTGCTGAGACGCCGAATCTCGCCGCCGTCTACTGCCCCGGCTGCGCGCCGGAGCGTGATCCGATCGACGAGATTCTCACCGTGCGCTGGTGCCCGACGCACCAACCCACGGATGTCGGCTCTGACGACGAGAGGGCGAACGTCAGCACCGACACCCTGATTTCGACGGGCGACGTGGGTGCGGCATCGAATCGCCCGTGGTGCCAGCTGTTCCATTCCGCCGCGAGCCGCTCGCGCGAGGAGGACAACGCATGCGCCTGGTACTGAGATCTGCGATTTTCGTACTCGGGTTCACGGTATGCGTCGTCACCCTCGCGGGGTGCGCCTGGCTACCCCGATGGATGACGTTCGAGTCGGCTTCGGCGCCAGTCCAGACGACGCCGGCTCCCCAGACCTCGGCCGCGACATCGACGGCGGCGCCGGTCGCCTCGCCCGAAGGCTTCATCAGTCTCGATGTGTTCCGGGACGTGCACTTCGGACCTGGCAGCATGAGCGTGCTCCGGGCCGACGCCCCGGTGCTCGACGTTCTGTTGGGCTGGCTCAGGGAGCACCCAACCGCGATCGTGCTGATCGAGGGATACACGGACGATCTCGGCGTCAAAGAGCAGAACCTCGATATCGCCGAGCAGCGCGCCCGGTCGATCATGAACTACTTGCTTGCGAAGGGTGTGGAGCTGCAGCGCATCGCGCTCGCGTCGTACGGTGCGGACCGCGCGATCTGCACGGAGAAGACGGCCCCGTGCCGAGCCCAGAATCGCCGCGTCCGCTTCCTCGTCAAGCTGCGGTGATGCCCCTCGAGACCCCGAAGGCGCTCGGGCTCACGCCGCCAGACGCTAGTGTCCCATAACGCACCAAGGAGGCCCCGGATGTTCGGAAACAAGAGAGCGCCGCAGAAGCCGGCCGCCGAGACCGGCAAGCCCGCCAATCCCATCACGTTGCTCACGGTCGTCGGCGACCACGCGCGGATGGAGGGTAAGTTCGACATCGCGGACTCGATCCAGGTCGAGTGCGAGGTGGGGGGCGAGCTGAACGTCGGCGGCAAGCTCGTCATCGGCGAGAAGGGCGTCGTCAACGCCAACGTGCAGACGGTGGACGCGATCATCATGGGCCACTACGACGGCAACATGGTCGCCACCGGCAACGTGGAGATCACGGAGACGGGCCGGGTCAGCGGCAACATCCAGACCGACTCGCTGGTGATCTCCAAGGGCGGCTTCTTCAACGGCACCGTGACGAGAATGAACGACCAGCCGAGCGCCCAGCGGCCGGTCTACCTGGTTGAGGAGAGGCGAACGGGCCCGCAGAGCGCGCCGCGGTAATCCGTGGCGCACGGAGCAGCGCTCATGTTCTGGAAGAAGACGTCGAAGCACTCCGCGAGAAGCACCGACCTCACCGCCTTCATCGACGAGGGCGCGGAGATCGAGGGCAAGTGCACGTTCAGCGGCACCGTCATGCTGAACGGCCGCTTCCGCGGTGAGATCGTCTCCAGCGACAGGATCATCGTCGGCGAGAAGGGCGTCGTCAACGCGTCCATCCACGCCGCCAACGTCCTGATCAAGGGCGAGGTCGCCGGCGACGTCGTGGCGACCGAGCGCGTCGAGCTCGTCGGCGCGGCCCGCGTTTTCGGCGACGTCGAGGCGCCCGTGGTGGTGGTCGAGGATGGCGTCCTCTTCGAGGGCCACTGCCGGATGAGCAAGACGCGTCCGGTGGAGGCGACGCCGGCGGCCCCGTCCCGCGAGCTCGCCGTCGTCCCGTTCAGGCGCTGAGGCGGGCCCGCGCATCCCTTCCTGACGCCGACACTTTTCCTCATCATTCGTTCTTGACCGCATAGCGCCCGGGCGCTATGCTCGCGCCTCCTGATCGTCTCCCGTGGCTTTCCTCCACGGTGGTCGCGAGATCGACGGCAGCCGCATCGTCTATGACGTGATCACCTCGTGGGAGGCGGCTCATGGACATGGATAAGCTCCGCATCCGTGACATCCAGGCCCGAGCCGTCATTGCCCCGCTCGAGCCGCCCATCCGCACGGCCTCGGGACACGTCCTGAAGGCACCGCTTCTACTCATCGACCTCTCGACCGAGGAAGGTGTCGTCGGTCGCTCCTACCTGTTCGGCTACCAGGCGTTCACGCTGGGCCCACTGCGCGAGCTCGTCCGGGCGCTCGGCGCAATCGTGAAGGGCGATGCGGTGGCG
>JBGPIS010000268.1:0-4303 GCA_041484965.1 Methylomirabilia bacterium | reverse complement strand
CTAGCCCACTTCCACGGCCGCCGGCAGCGGCGACCGCGGGATGACGAGCCGGATCGTCGTCCCCCGGCCGGGCGCGCTGTCGACCTCGATCTCGCCGCCGTGGAGGTCCATGATCTTCTTCACGATCGCCATGCCGAGCCCGGTGCCGGTCGGCTTCGTGGTGTAGAACGGCAGGAAGATCTTCTCGCGGTGCGCCGGCTCGATGCCCACGCCGTTGTCGGCGATCTCGACCACGACCGCCGCCCCGCGCTCGGCGAGGCGCACGTCCACCCGCCCGCCGAGCTGGCGCTCCGTTGCCTCGAGCGCGTTCTGCATCACGTTGGCGAACACCTGGCGCAGGCGCGGGCCGTCCACCGCCGCGACCAGATCGACCTCGAGCCCCTCGGTCTCGATGTGCACGCCCCGCTCCCGCCCCTCGGCCGCGCACGACTCCGCGACGGGTCTCAGGATGCGCCCGAGCGCGTACTCCTGGCAGTCGAGCCGGGTCTCGCGCGCGTAGTCGAGCAGGTCGGCGATGATCGCTTCGATCTCCGCGACCCCCGACATGATGGACTGCGCCATCTCCTGCGAGATGCGCCGGTCGTCCACGGCGCCCGACGACAGGAGATTCGTGGCCATCTTGATCCCGCCGAGCGGATTTCGGATCTCGTGCGCGACGCCCGCCGCCATCTCACCGAGCGAGGCGAGCTTCTCGCGCTGGATCAGCCGCTGCTGGGTCACCACCTGCTCCGTGAGGTCACGCAGGACGCCCACCGTCCCCAGCACCTGTCGGCGCTCGTCGAAGACGCACGAGATGGCCAGGTACGCCGGGAAGCGCCGCTTGGCGCGCGTGAGGCCCGTCACGCTGCCGAGCCAGGGCCGGCCCTCGGCGACCGCGCGCTCGATGGCGGGGCCGACGCGCCGGCGATCGGCCTCGTCGAGGACGTCGAGGTAGCTCAGCGCGGGCGTCGCCACCGGCGCGTAGCCGAGCAGGCGCCGCCCGGCGGGGTTGATCGTGATGAGCCGCCCCTCCACGTCGGTGGTGAAGATGCAGTCCGCCACCGACTCGACGACCGAGGCGAGCAGCCGCTCGCTCTTGCCGAGGGAGCGCTGCATCGTCTGGAACGACTCGACGAGCTGCTGGGCCTCGCCCTTGGAGATCGTGAACCGGTCCTCGATGATGTACCGGGCGGCGGCGGCGCCGAGCGAGGCGGCCAGCACGCGCTCGAAGCGGATGCGCAGGTCGAGTAGCTCGGGCAGCGCGAGCTCGCGGGGCGCCTTGCCACCGAGCAGCTCCTTCAGGATGGCGCCCGCCTCTGCCTCCGGCACGTAGAGGTGGAGGAGCCGCTCGATCTCCGGGACCGAGAGGATCGCGGGCATCGGCGAGGGCTCCGTCTTCTCGACCAGGCCGACGAACGCGGCGGCCTGGCTGCGCTCGTCGGCGTCCTGCGCGGTGAACACCGACACGAGGAGGTAGGCGCCGACGTTCACGAAGAGCGACCAGAAGACGCCGTGGGCGAACGGATCGAGGCCGTCGAGCCCGAACAGCGCCGTGGGCCGCAGCCCGGCGAGACCGAACGGCCCCTCCGCGATCATCGAGCCGGGGACGAGGCCCTCCTTCACGAATGCCGGGATGATCAGCGTGTAGAACCAGAGGGCAAAGCCCGCCGAGATCCCCGCGAACGCGCCCCGCCGGCTGCCGCGCCGCCAGTAGAGGCCGAACAGGACCGCCGGCGCGACCTGGGTGACCGCGACGAACGACAGGAGCCCCATCTCGACGAGCAGGAGCTGCCCGGCCTCCAGGCGCGCCCAGATGAAGCCGAGGGTGACCACCACGAGGATGCCGAGCCGCGTGGACGCGAGGCTCGCCCAGTAAACGTCCTCGACGCCGCGCCGCCGGAGGATGAACGGCAGCACGATGTCGTTCGAGATCATCTTCGACAGCGCGAGCGAGTCCACCACGATCATCGCGGTGGCCGCCGAGAAGCCGCCGAGGAAGGTCGTGATGGCGACGAACCCGGCGTCCGCCCGGAGCGGGAGCGCCAGGATGAAGCTGTCGGCGTTGGCCCCGTCGCCGAAGGCGAGGAGCCCGCCGAGCGCGATCGGCAGGACAAACAGGTTGATGGCCAACAGGTAGAGCGGGAACGCCCACGCGGCCGTCTGCACGTCGCGCTCGCGCGGGTTCTGCACGACGAGGACGTGGAACTGCCGCGGGAGCAGCATGACGGCCATCATCGAGACCACGAGCATCGCCGTCCAGCGCGCGTACGACGCGGCCGGCGGCGCGTCGAGGGTGAGGAGCCCCGCCCAGCGGGTCGTCGCGACGCGCGTGAAGATGTCGCCGAAGCCGCCGAACAGCCCCCACGTCACGTAGACGCCCACGAGCAGGAACGCCACGAGCTTCACGATGGACTCGACGGCCACGGCGGTCATGAGGCCCGTCTGCTGCCGTGTGAAGTCGAGGTTCCGCGCCCCGAAGAGGATGCCGAAGAGCGCGAGCGTGCCGGCGACCAGGAGCGTCGGGTCGAAGCCGGACAGCACCGAGTCCTCCCGAATCATCATCCGGAACGAGACCGACACGGCCTTCAGCTGGAGCGCGATGTACGGGATCATCCCGCAGACCACGAGCGCGGCCACGAGGGTGCCGAGGGGCGCCGACTTGCCGTAGCGGCTCCCCACGAAGTCGGAGATCGTCGTGATCCGCTGCTCCTTCGCGACGCGCACGAGCTTGCGGAGCACGGTCGGCCACATGAGCGCGATGAGCGCCGGCCCGAGGTAGATCGTCAGGAACTCGAGGCCGCGGTTGGCCGCGAGCCCGACGCTCCCGTAAAACGTCCACGCCGTGCAGTACACGGAGATCGCGAGCACGTACGTGAGCGTCCGGATGCGGGGCGCGGCGAGCCGCCGCCCGAAGCGCTCGGCGGCGGCGGCGACGACGAAGAGGAAACAGAGGTACGCGAGGAGGATGCCGACGATCGGCGCCTGGGACTGCCAGGTCACGGGGCGTCCTCACCTCCGGACCGTCGCCCGGCCCACACGAGGACCGCCACGATCGCCGCCCACACAGTGAAGAGGTAGAGCACCAGCGCCGGGATGCCCAGGACAAGGACGCGGCGGTTCGGGATCGAGAGGAGCGGCCAGAGGAGCAGCGCGCTCCCGAGCACGAAGCAGGCCGCGAGGAGGTCCCGGCCCTTCACGAGTACCGCGCCGCGGGCGCGCCGGCCCCGCGCCGGCGGCGGCGTGCGACGCCGGTGCGGATCGCCGCGTCGGCGACGGCGGCGGAGACGGCCGGCACGACGCGGCCGTCGAACATCGAAGGCGTGATGTACTCCACGCCGAGCTCCTCCTTGGAGACGATGCTGGCGAGCGCGTGGGCGGCGGCGAGCTTCATCTCGTCGTTGACCCGGCGGGCGCGGACGTCGAGCATCCCGCGGAAGAAGCCGGGGAAGCAGCAGGAGTTGTTGATCTGGTTCGGGTAGTCGGAGCGCCCGGTCGCCATCACGCGCACGTGCGGGCCGACCTCCTCGGGCTGGATCTCGGGGATCGGGTTGGCCATGGCGAAGACGATCGGGTCGCGCGCCATCGACTTGATGTCCTTGAGCGAGACCACGCCCGGCCCGGAGAGGCCGACGAACACGTCGGCGCCCTGCAGCGCGTCCGACACGGTGCCGCGGATCCGCTTCTCGTTGGTGTGTTTGGCGAACCATTCCTTCATCGCGTTCATGTTGTCGGCGCGGCCGCGGTAGAGCGTCCCCGCGCGATCGCACGCGACGATGTGCTTGGCGCCGGCACGCATGAGGAGCTTCGCCGTCGCGATGCCCGAGGCGCCCGCGCCCGTGAACACGACGCGGACGTCGGCGAGGCGCTTCCGCACGACCTTGAGCGCGTTGACGAGCGCCGCGAGGACGACGACCGCCGTGCCGTGCTGGTCGTCGTGGAAGACCGGAATATCGAGGTCGCGCTGGAGTCGTTGCTCGATCTCGAAACAGCGCGGCGCGGAGATGTCTTCCAGATTGATCCCGCCGAAGACCGGCGAGATCGCCTTCACGATCAAGACGATCTCGTCCACGTCCTTGGTCGCGAGGCACAGGGGGAAGGCGTCGACGCCGGCGAACTCCTTGAAGATGAGCGCCTTGCCCTCCATCACCGGCTGGGCCGCGCTGGGACCGATGTCACCGAGCCCGAGCACCGCGGTGCCGTCGGTGACGACGGCGACCGCATTCTGCTTGATCGTCAGCGCGTAGGCCTTCTCGGGGTCGTGGTGGATCGCCATGCAGACCCGCGCCACCCCCGGCGTGTAGGCCATGGAGAGGTCGTCGCGGGT
>JBGPIS010000267.1:0-4310 GCA_041484965.1 Methylomirabilia bacterium | reverse complement strand
GTCATCAACGTCTCGACCTCGGTTCCCGTCGTCACGAGCCAAACGACCGGCCAGGTGGCCGCCGCAACTACCACGGCCACCACGACGACCACAACGGCCGGCCTCAACCAGACGGTCGAATACCGCGACGCGGGCGTGATCCTGACGGTGACGCCCCGGATCGGCGAGCGCGGCACGGTCGCCCTCGACGTCAAGCAAGATGTCAATTCCATCGGCCCCCTCGTCCAGCCGACGAACTCCCCGTCCTTCATCAAGCGTGAGGCGGAGACCTCCGTCGTGCTCCTCAACAACCAGACGCTGGTCCTCGGCGGGCTCATCCAGGACAAGGTGACCGTTGATGATCGCGGCATCCCGTTCCTGAAGGACATCCCGATCCTCGGCTTGCTCTTCGGCTTCAAGGAGCGGAAGGTCGAGAAGACGGAGCTGCTCCTGTTGATCACGCCGCGGGTCCTCGGCACACCGCTCGATGCCGCGAAGATCACCGAGCAGATGCGCCGCTCGACGCCCGAGCTCAACGAGGCGATCAAGCGTTTCCCCCGCCCACCGACCACGGCGCCGCCGCCCCAGCCCGTGCCCTCCTTTGTTTCCCCCGCTTCGGCCGAGCCAGCGCCCGTGCCGCCGGCGGCCGCCGCGCCGCCGGCACCTGCAGCAGAGCCCGTGCCCGCGCCGGCTCCCGCCCCGACACGGTAGCGCGGTGCCCGAGCGGCTGTGCAGTCGGGCTCGGCCCTCGCCCGAGCCGCGCTAGCAGAACGTCCCTCTTTTCGAGGTTCTGAGCCCACACCGCGGAGGTGGCGCGTCGTTTGCGTCACTCGGGCGCGTGCGACGCCTTACGGTAGCGTCCCTCCTCGTCCTGGCCGGGCTGCTCCCGTCCACCTCGGCGACCCCCGAGCGTCCGGTCACCGCGCTGGCGCCCGTCGAGGTCGTCGTCGAGCGGCTCTCCCACGTCGCGGGTGTTGCCGTCGCGAGCGATGGCACCGCGTATCTCAGCGAGCCTGATGCCGGTCGCGTGCATGCGATCGGGCCCGACGGCCGGCGGCGCGTCGTGGCGGCACGGCTCGATCGCCCCTGGGGACTCGCCGTCGATCGCGAGGGCCGGTTGCTCATCGCGGAGCACGGCGAGGGGCGGGTGCTGCGACGCGATCCCGACGGCGCGATGCGCACGCTCGCCGACCGGCTCCACGGGCCGCGCTGGCTCGCCGCTGCGCACGACGGCGCCTTCTACGCGACCGTCCACGCGCTTCTCGGCCGAGGCGGACCGGACCACGCGCGCCTGATCGTCCGCGGCGATCCGGCGACCGGCGCGCTATCGATCGTCGCCGCGGCGCTCCCGCGGCTCGAAGGGCTCGCGATCGACGATCACGTCCTCTACGCGGCGACCCGTCACGGCGTCGTGAGGTTCACGCGCCGGAGCGATGGCAGTCTGGGGGCGCCCGAACAGCTCGCGCATCGCGAGCTCGGGCGCGTCGAGGGCCTCGCCCTGGACCGGCTCGGCGCCGTCTACGCCGCGCGCGACTCGGGCATCGGCAAGCTCCACGGCGGCGGCGTGTCCCTGTTCGCGGCGCACCTCGACGACCCCGTCGGGATGGCGCTCGCTCCCGACGGCTCGCTCTACGTCGCCGATGGCGCCGCGGGCCGGCTCCTGCGCTTCCGCGCGCCACGACCGCCCGCGCTCGACGTCCTCGCACCGTTCACGCGCCAGCTCGTGGTGCCGGTCAGCGGGACGACCGAGCCCCGCGCGCGCGTGGATCTGGGGCGCCACGATGCGACGGCGACCCTGGCGACGACGCTCGCGGCCGCCTCGGGGCGCTTCGCGATCCCCCTGCCGGTCGAGCCCGAGACGGCAAACGCCATCGAGGTCTTCGTCACCACGCACGCGGGCGACGGGCTGACGGGGCCGCCCGCTCAGGCCACGGTCGTTCACGACGGCCGGCCACCGGCGGTCGCGTTCCTGCGCCCCGCGTCGGCGGCCTCCGTCCGCGGCGTCGTGAGCATCGAGGCGCAGGCCGTGGACGCGCCGAGCGGCGTCGCCGAACTCGTCGTCAGCACCTCCGGACGGGCCCTGCCGGCCACACTCCTTCCCGCGCCGCCGGCGGGCGCGGTGACCGCCGGCGCCGCGTGGGACACGCGCACGCTGGCCGACGGCACGTACACGTTCACCGCCTCGGCCGCCGACCGTGCCGGCAACAGGACGACGGCGACTCGCACGGTCATCGTGGACAACACGCCGCCCGACACCGTCGTCACGGGGGGCCCGATCGGCGGCGGCGCCTCGGTCACCGCGACGTTCACCCTCGCGGGATCGGACACCCTCACCCCCGCCGACCGGCTCGAGTTCGCATGGCGGCTCGACGATGCCCCGTTCTCGGCGTTCGCGCCCGGGACCAGCATCGTGCTGGCCGGCCTCGCTCCGGGGCCGCACGCGCTGGAGGCGAAGGCGCGCGACCTCGCGGGCAACGAGGACCCGACGCCGGCCCGGTACCCGTTCAGCGTGGGCGGCCTCGCGGTTCGCATCACCGCGCCCCCGCCGGGCGCCGCCGTTCCCGCGGGCCTCGTTCTCGTCAGCGGCACCCTCGGCGACGCGGGCCTCGAGACGGGTGTGGTCGTCAACGGAACCTTCGCGGCCGTGCGCGCCGGGGGCTTCAGCGCCCTCGTCGCCGTCACGGCGGACACGACGTCGGTCACCGCCGTCGCGACTACGGCGACCGGCGCCCGCGCGACGGACAGCGTGCCCATCAGCGTCGTCGCGGGCTCCTCGGACGCCACCGTGCTGCTGGCGACGCCGGCCGTCGGCGTCGCTCCGCTCGTGGTCACGTTCTCGGTCGGCGGCCTCCCGCCAGCCGGGCCGATCGCCCTCGACGCCGACGGCGATGGCGTCACCCACGTGGAGTGGCCGGGCCCGGACGACCTGACGCACGTCTATGCGCTCCCGGGGCTCTACCTGCCGACGGTGACGCTCACCGATGCGCAGGGGACCCGCGTCACCCTGCGCGCGCTCGTGCAGGTCTACGACGCGGTCGCGCTCGACGCGCTCCTGCAGGCCAGGTGGCGCACTCTGAAGGACGCGCTCCGGCGCGGCGACGTCGCGCAGGCGTCGAGCCACGTCGCCGCCCGGGCCCGCGCGCGGTATCAGGCCATCTTCACGGCCCTCGCGCCCGATCTACCGACCGTGGACACGATCCTGACGGATCTCCTGCCCCTGGAACTGCGCGGTGACGAGGTCCTCTATGAAATGGTGCGCGTGAGCGCCGGAACGGCCCAGTCGTTCGAGGTCCGTTTCCGCGTGGACGACGATGGCATTTGGCGCCTGAGCATGTTCTGAGTGAGGATGGCGCCGATGACGCGACTTCCGCTTGCGCTGCTCCTGTTCCTGCTCCTGGCGCCCGGCTTCGCCGAGGCGGCCGACGAGTGGCGGGCCCAGATCGTGGACGCGGAGACGGGCCAGCCGCTCCAAGGCGTCGTGATCCTCGCCATGTGGGATCGCTGCTACCCGAGCTTCGGCGGCTGGGCCGGCTGCGAGGACTACGACGCCGAAGAAGTCGTGACGGGTCCGGACGGGCGCTTCGTCATCCACTCACGCTGGACGTATACGATCCCGCTGGTCGTCCGCGTTCGCGGACCCGAGTACGTGATCTTCAAACCCGGATACGGCGCGTGGAGGGTCCGTCGCGAGGGCGCGGGCACCGAGACCGTCCTGGAGCTGCCGCGGCTGAAGACGCGCGAGGAACGGCTCAAGTTCTACCGCAGCGCCAGCCACGCGATCCCCTGGGTCTCGCTCGAGAAGCAGCCGCGCTTTCGTGAGGCCGACGAGGCCGAGCGCGCCTATCTGTTCCCACGATAGGAGTATCACCATGATTCACACAACCGCGTTCCTCCTCCTGGCTCTCCTGTTGGCGCTCCGCTGCGGGGCGGTCGATGCGTACGAGCGCCCAACGCACGAGGAAATCGCCCGGCGCGCGATCCAGCCGGGGCTCTCGTCGGTGGACCAGGTGCTCACGGGCGATCTCGGGATCGCGTCGGGGATCGAGCAGTCGTTTCTCGGCCGCACGCCCGTGCGTCTGGTCGGCGAGGGAGCTCGCGATGAAGACGCTCCGTCTCTTCGCGTCCTGAACCACTTCCACGACCCGCTCCGGCCCTGGGAGAACGCCGGACTCGACGCCCTCGCAGGGCTCGTGCGAGGTCAGTCGGCGGTGCGCTGGCAGCAGAACCCGGCGCAGCACGACCGGACCGGAGGCGGCAACTGGTCGTGGCAGGACGCGCGGCGGCGGTACCTCGCGGCGCTGACCGCGGTGACGCGAAGCGAGCGGGATCGC
>JBGPIS010000266.1:0-4323 GCA_041484965.1 Methylomirabilia bacterium | reverse complement strand
TGTCATCGTCGATCTCCGCGAGTTCCCGCTTTTGGCGTGGCAGTGGAAGGTGGTCAAGCTGCCGCCGGCCGGCGACGTCCGCCAGGCGGCGACCGACGATCAGGCGGCGCAGGTCTACGTGATCTTCCCGCGCTGGCCCGCACCCCTCGCGAGCAGCGAGGTGATCGGATACGTGTGGGACAGCCGGGCGCCGGTCGGCACGCAGCTCACGAGTCCGAAGGCTTCGAACGTGCGGATCGTCGTCGTGGAGTCCGGGACTGCGCGGCTCGACGCCTGGCAGCGCCAGGAGCGGAACGTGGCGGCAGACTATGTCGCGCTGTTCGGGCGCCAGCCGCCCCGCGTGGGGCAGGTGGCCGTCATGATCGACAGCAACGACACGCGGGCCGACGCCGAGACTCTCTTCGCCGATCTCGCCTTCTCGCGGACCCACGGGGACCGCACAGAAAAACCAACGTCTATGCTAAGATGACGCGCAAATGAGTCCTGACAATCGGGAACACGAAGAGCCGGAGTCCTACGAGGTCGAGCCGCCGCGGTCGATCTTTTCCGCGATGTGGTTCCGTGTCCTCCTCGTGGTGGTCGCACTCGGCGTCATGGCGGCGGTCGCCGTGCCGTACGTCCTCGAGTGGATGAGTCCGCCGCCTGTGGCGAGGCCCGCCCCGCCCGCGGCTCCGGCTCCCGCTCCGGCGGTGACCGCAGCGCCGCCTCCCGCGCCCGCCACGACGGCGCCCGAGCGAAAGGAGCCGGCACCCGCCGCTCTCGTGGCGAAGCCGACGCCGCCCGCGAAGAGCGCCGGGAAAGCGCCGGCGCGCCGACCGGCGAAGGGGGTGGCGAAGGCGCCGGCCGCGACGGGCGCCTACTACGTGCAGGTCGGCGCGTTCAAGGATCCGGAGCACGCCAAGAAGCTCGCCGTGCGGCTCCGCGAGGCGAAGTTCCGAGTCGAGGAGTCGCGGGGAGCGCCGGGCGGCGACCGCGCGGCGGCTCCGGCTCCCGTGCCGGCGGGCGCGGGCGACAAGTACGACGTCTTCATCGCGGGCGGCCCGGTGGCGGAGCTCAGCGCGAAGCTCGCCGCCAAGGGGCTCGCCACCCAGACGTCGGGCAACGGCGTTGTCGTCACGCCGAGCCTGCCCCTGGGCGACGCGGTCGCGCTCTCGAAGGACCTCGCGACCGAGGGGCTCAGGGTCCAGGTGCGCCGCGCCGGCGGCTCCGCCCCGGCCGCCGCGACGGCAGCGCCCGCCCGGGAGCCGAGCGCCGGCGGCGACACGATTCACCGCGTGAGGGTCGGGCCGTTCGCCGATCGCGCGGCGGCCGTCGAGGCGCTCAACGCGCTCAAGGACAAGGGGTACAAGGACGGCTTCATCGCACGGGGCGGGGCATGACGGCGCAAGGAGGTGAGCCGTGACGAAGAACGATCTGGTCAATGCCGTGGCGGCGCACGGGCTCTCCAAGCGTCAGTCGGCGTCCGTGGTCGAGTCGGTCTTCGACATCATCTTCCGGTGCTTCGAAAAGGGCGAAGACGTCAAGATCGTGGGCTTCGGGCACTTCCGCATTCGGAGAAAAGCCTCGCGGCGCGGCCGCAACCCACAGACCGGCGCGTCCATCGAAATCACCGCGCGCAAGGTGCTCACCTTCAAGCCGAGCAAGGGGCTCAAGCAACGGATCAACACGCAGACGGCCTGACGACGTCCGTCGTCGAGAAGCTCTACTATCGCATCGGTGAGGTCGAGGCGATCACCGGCGTTCCCGCCTATGTTCTCCGATACTGGGAATCCGAGTTCAAGCTCCTCCGTCCGAAGAAGAACGAGGCGGGCCAGCGCCTCTACCGCGGGCGGGACCTCGACCTCGTCAAGCGCATCAAGACGCTCCTCTACGAGGAGCGCCTCACCCTCGAAGGGGCCAAGAAGCGCCTCCTCGCCGAGTCGCGGCGCTCGAGCGCGCCGCTCGAGCCCGGCGGGCGGGAGACCATGTACGCCGACGCGCTCCGGCGTGTTCGCGAGCGCCTCACGGCGCTCCGCGCGCGCTTCACTCCTTGAAGGTCCCGCGGGTTTCTGCGACAATTCACCCCTGAGGTCGGGGCGTGGCGCAGCCCGGTAGCGCACATGACTGGGGGTCATGGGGTCGCTGGTTCAAATCCAGTCGCCCCGACCATTTTTCTCCCCAATGCCCGTTCTGCTGCTCACCAACGATGACGGCGTTCACGCCGAAGGACTGGCGGCGCTCGCGCGGGCGCTGGCGGACCTGGGCGATGCCTATGTCGTCGCGCCCGAGCGCGAGCAGAGCGCCTGCGGCCACGCGCTGACGCTGCACCGGCCGCTCCGCGTCGACCGGCTCGACGAGCGGCGCTTTTCGGTCAACGGCACGCCGTCCGACTGCGTCAATCTGGGCGTCCTGGGCTTCCTGCCCGAGCGGCCGGTCCTGGTGGTCGCCGGGGTCAACCACGGCGCGAATCTCGGCGACGACGTCACCTACTCGGGCACCGTGTCCGCGGCGATGGAGGGGACGCTGCTCGGCGTGCCCTCGATCGCGGTGTCGCTCGTGAACGGCGGTGACCTCGCCGGGGCGGCCGAGATCGCGCGCCTGCTCGCCACGCGCGCGCTCGTCACGGGGCTCCCGCGCAAGACGCTGCTCAACGTGAACGTGCCCAAGGACCCACCGCGCGGCATCCGGCTGACGCGGCTCGGTCAGCGCGTCTACAGCGAGAAGATCGTGGCGCAGGAGGACCCGCGGGGCCGCACCCACTACTGGATCGGCGGCGGCTCGCCCGAGTGGGAGGAGCTGGCCGGCACCGACATGGGCGCGATCCACGAGGGCTACGTATCCGTCACGCCGCTCCACCTCGACCTCACCAACCACCGCGCGCTCGAGCAGCTCGCCGACCTGCCGCACGCCCTGAACGCCCAGTACCGGGCCCAGGCCCGGAAGCGCGCGCGGGGGGAGTAGTGGAGCCGGCGCGGGATCCGTACGAGATCGCGCGGGCCCGCATGGTCGTCGAGCAGATCGAGCGCCGCGGGATCACCGACGCGCGCGTGCTCGCCGCGCTGCGGAAGGTGCCGCGCCACCTCTTCGTCGACGAGGCGCTGCGTGACCGGGCCTACGGCGACCACCCGTTGCCGATCGGCGAGGAGCAGACGATCTCCCAGCCCTACATCGTGGCGCTCATGACGGCGCTCCTCGAGCTCACGGGCCGCGAGAAGGTCCTCGAGATCGGCTCGGGCTCGGGCTACCAGACGGCGGTGCTCGCCGAGTGCGCGCGGCGTGTCTGCTCGATCGAGCGGCTGCCGCGTCTGGCCGAGCGGGCGCGCGCGCTCCTCGAGGGTCTCGGGTACACGAACGTCTGGGTGCGCGTCGGCGGCGGCACGCTCGGCTGGCCGGACGAATCGCCCTTCGAGCGCATCGTCGTCACCGCGGGCGGGCCTGCCGTGCCGCCGCCCCTCTTCCAGCAGCTCGCCGAGGGTGGGCGCATGGTCGTGCCGGTCGGCGACGCCGAGAACCAGGTGCTCACGGTCGTGGAGAAGGTCCGCGGCGAGATGACGACGCGGGAGGCGGGCGAGTGCAAGTTCGTGAAGCTGGTCGGAAAGTACGCCTGGGACGCGTGACGACCTTGTGTACAATGGACGGGTCGTATCGGGGCGTAGCGCAGCCTGGTAGCGCGCACGGTTCGGGACCGTGAGGTCGGAGGTTCAAATCCTCTCGCCCCGACCACTGTTTCGACCGCCCGGCGGCCGGCTCCCGTCGGTCGACGGGCGGTCGCGCTGCACCCGAGCCGAGCCTGCGTGAACGGACGATCCGCAGCGGAGATCATCGTCGAGGGGCACGTGCAAGGCGTCGGGTACCGCGACTATGTCCAGCGCCGCGCCCAGAACCTCGGGCTCGCCGGCTACGTCATGAACCTCAAGGACGGGCGCGTGCGAGCGCGCGCCGAGGGCTCGCGGGCGCTCATCGAGGAATTCGCGCGCACGCTCGAAAAGGGCCCGCCGCTCGCGCGCGTGGAGCACGTGACGATCCGCTGGCTCCCACCGACGGGCCGGTTCGTGGACTTCGGGATCCGCTACGCGGAGTTCGAGCCATGAGAGGCTCGTGGCGGGTCGCGGCGCTCGGTCTGGTCGTGCTCGCGAGCCCCGCGCTGGCGCCGGGCGCGGCGCGCGCCGCCGAAGCTGCGCCCCTGCCGGGCCGCGTGCACGACATCAGGCACGGCGACACGCTCGGCGCGATCGCCAGGCGCTACGGCGTCACGGTCGCCGCGGTCGTCGCCGCGAATCGCCTCGCAAGCCCCGGCGTCCTCCTCCGGCTCGGCCAGCGGCTGGTCATCCCGCCGCCCGTCGC
>JBGPIS010000265.1:0-4324 GCA_041484965.1 Methylomirabilia bacterium | reverse complement strand
GCCCTAAAGATGTACGAACAGGCTGCTGCCAATGCTCCGCGGCGAGGTCCCGAGCGTGCCCTGATCTTTCGGGAATGGGGCATGCTCCTTCGTGATTCAGGCGATCCCGAAGCGACTGACCTCGCAATTGAGAAGTTCGAAACGGCCCTGGTCGAAAGCCCCAATGATGTCGTCGCCATACATGCTCTTGCTCACATGTTTGACCGGAAGGGTGCGTACCGCCGAGTGATCGAATTGCTTGAGCCTCTGCAAGATCACCCGAGCGCAAGCACTCGAAGAAAGACTCTGCCGCTGCTGCTCAAGGCTTACGAGCGGACTGGAGATGCCGTGAAAGCAGCGACGCTTCGGCCGAAGCTCGAGAAGCTGGACCAGGGCGAGTCCTAGGCGTTCGGGCCACGCCAAGTTTAACCGCCGTCTGTCGCTGTCCGGCGGGGTGTTAGCGCAGCGCTTCGCGCAGCTCGCGCGTGAGGATCTCGACGGTCCCACGCGTGCCGCCGGCGAGCTTCAGCTTCCACTCGCCCTCGGTCTCGAAGCGGCGGTCGCGCAGGCGCTCGCCCCACGGCTTGATCGCCTCGCGGATCGCGTTGAGGTCGGCCGGGTCGCGCCGGAGCTCGCGCGCGCGGGCCATCACGTCGGGCGCCGTGCGGATGAAGGCCCGGAGCGCCGCGCCCGTCTTGATCGAGTACTTGCGACCCGCCCACGCGTTCGGGAACGTGGTCGAGATCGCCTTGATGTAGTTCAAGAAGAAGCGCTTGGCGCCCTGGCGCAGCTCCTGGATCCGGCCGCTGCTCCCGAGCTTCTCGACCGTCTCGAGGAAGTCCACGATCTCCTCGGCCAGCGGCGCCTGGCTCACGCGCCCGCGCCCCGTGCCGAGCATCTTGATCTCGCCGTGGAGCGGCGAGGTGTCATCCTCGTTGAGCGACCGGATCACGTCGTGCGCGAGCGCCTGATTCGGGTCCGGGTAGAGCTTGCGGCCCGAGAGACTGATGATGTGCGACGGGTTGAGCCGCGTGTGCTTGGCGTTGATCGTCACGAACAGCTCGACGATCTGCCGCGCGTCGAGCGAGTCGAAGAGGACGGCGGGCACCTCGATGCTGAACTGCTCGCCGTGCTGGGAGAGCGCGTGCAGGGCGAGGAGCCGGTGCTGGCCGTCGAGCACGCGCAGCACGCCGTGCTCCTCCGGGATCTGGAGTAGGCCGAGGTCGTGGTGGCCCGTGACCGGGGTGAACGTGAAGCGCTTTTCGGAGGTGATGATCACCGCGCCCGGAATCGCCGGCAGCGTCGCCGCGTCCTTGCACTCGCGGTAGTAGGTCACGAGCTCGTCGATTTTTCGCCGGATGACGGGCCGCTGGTAGGCGGCCTCGCTATCACCGATCCGCTTCTCCAGCATGTCCCAGTTCACGCGCGCGCGTGAGCCCATCCGGCTCTTCTTCTTCGGCAGCTCGCTCTGGGGGCCGCCGGTGTAGCCGAGGACCTCGAACTTCACGAGTCGGTCGATGTCCTTGGCCGAGAGCCCCGCCTGGTAGAACTCGACACCGAACTGCTTGACGCGCCGCGCTGGGACGGTAATCATAGACCCGGCACTGTACTCTGATCGGCAAACCCTTGTCAATAGAGGGATTTTTGGCCTTTAACCACCGGGAGTTCCGCTATCATGACCGCGTGACTGGCCGCGCCCTCGCCCTGGTCGTCGCCGCCGCGATATTCCACGCCGTCTGGAACGCTCTGGCCAAGCGGGCCCAGGACCCGCTCGCGTTTCTCTGGTCGTCCGTGTCCCTCGCGACCCTGGTCCTGCTGCCGGTCGGGCTCGGGGGCCTCCCCGACGGCAGGATCCCGGCGGCGGCGGTGCCGTTCGTGATCGCGACGGTCGCGATCCACGCCGTGTACTTCTTCGCCCTGAGCCGCGCGTACCGCCACGGCGACTTCTCGCGCGTCTATCCGATCGCGCGGGGGCTCGGCGTCGCGCTGGTGCCGACCGTCGCGCTGCTGCTCTTCGACGAGTGGCTCTCGCCGCTCGGCACGCTCGGCGTGGCGCTCGTCGTCGCCGGCATCGTGAGCCTCAGCCTGACGGCGGGAGGGGGCGCGGCCCTGCCCCGCGCGGGCCGGGGGACCGCGTGGGCGCTCCTGACCGGCCTCACCATCGCCGCCTATTCGCTCGTGGACAAGGCGGGCGTCGCGCGTCTGCACCCGGTGCCCTACATCGCGCTCATGGGGCTCGGCATGAGCCTGCTCCTCACGCCGGTCGTGCTGGCCGACCGCGGGGCGCTCGCGCGCGAGTGGAAGGTCAACTGGCGGAGGATCCTCGTGGCCTCGTCGCTGAACCTCACGAGCTACCTGCTCGTGCTCTTCGCCTTCCGGCTCTCCAAGGTGGGCTACGTCGTCGCGGCGCGCGAGCTCTCGATCCTCTTCTCGGCGTTCATCGGCAGCCTCTGGCTCGGCGAGGGGCGGCTCCCCGCGCGGCTCGCCGGCGCCTCGGTCGTGCTCGCCGGCGTCGTCTGCGTCGCCTTCGCGCGGTAGCGCTACTGCAGGCCGAACGTCTCCGCCGCCAGCTCGGCGACGTGGCGGCCGATGGCGAGCGAGGCCGTGGCGGCGGGCGAGGGCGCGTTGAGCACGTGGATCGCGTGGGCCTCGGCCACGATCCGGAAGTCGTCCACGAGCGAGCCGTCGGGGCCCACCGCCTGGGCCCGGACGCCGGCGCCGCCGCGCTCGACGTCCTCGGGACGGAGCTCGGGCACGAGCCGCTGGAGGGCGCGGACGAACGCCCCCTTGCTCAGCGAGCGGTACATCTCGAACGTCCCCATGCGCCAGTAGCGGCGCGCCATCTGCCAGAATCCCCGGTAGGCGAGCGTCGCGGCGAGCTCGCGCGGGCTCACGCGGCCGAAGCGGTAGCCCTCGCGCGCGAAGGCGAGGACCGCGTTCGGTCCCGCCTCCACCTCGCCGTGCACGGTGCGCGTCAGATGGACGCCGAGGAACGGGAATTCCGGGTCGGGGACGGGATAGATGAGGCCACGGACGAGCGCGCGGCGCTCCGCACGCAGCAGGTAGTACTCGCCGCGGAAGGGGATGATCCTGACGTCGGTCTTTGCCCCCGCCAGCCGGGCGACCGTGTCCGAGTAGAGGCCGGCGCAGTTCACGAGCCGCTTCGCCCTCACCGTGAGGCGCCCCGCCGCGATCTGGACGCCGTCGGAGGCGCGCGCGATGGCCGTCACGCGCGCGCCAGTCTCGATCGCGACGCCACCGGCCTGGAGCTCGCGCGCGATCGCGTCGGCGACCTCGCCGTAGTCCACGATCGCCGTCGAGGGCGACCAGATCGCGCGCAGCGCCTTCGCGTGGGGCTCGAAGTCCCTGAGACGGGCCGGGTCGATCAGCTCGACCGGCACGCCGTTGGCCCGGCCGCGCTCGTACAGGCTTTGCAGACGCGGCAGCTCGGCGTCGGACGTCGCGACGATCACCTTGCCGCAGCGGTCGACGCGGATCCCGTGCTTCTCGCAGAACTGCAGCATGAGGTGCTTGCCCTCGACGCAGAGCCGCGCCTTGGAGGAGCCGGGCCGGTAGTAGATCCCGGAGTGGATCACCCCCGAGTTGTGGCCGGTCTGGTGCGCGGCGAGCTTCGGCTCCTTCTCGAGGATCACCAGGCGCGCGTGCGGGGCGCGCTCGCGGAGTGCCCGCGCGGTGGCGAGGCCGACGATGCCCCCGCCGACGATCGCGACGTCGTAGGTCATGGACTCGCTACTGGAGCGGCGAGAAGCTGGTCGGCTTCCAGATCTTGTTGACCACGCGCTCGACGAGCGGGCCGTTCGCCTCGGTCGCCCGCTTCGCGGCCTGCCACTCCGGGTCGGCCAGGAACGCCGCCCACGCGCGCTGGCGGTGCGCGAGGTCGTCGTAGGCACAGATGTAGACCAGCTCGTTCGACTCGCCGAAGACCGTCTCCCAGAAGCCGACGACGCGGATTCCGTGCTTGGCGAAGAGCTTCATCGTGATCTCGGCGAAGCGCTTCTGGATATCGGGCATGCGCCCCGGCATGACGTAGTACGCGCGGTACTCGTAGATCATCCGTCGCTCCTTTGGGAGGGGTGGCAGGATTCCATCGTCGCGGGGGATGTTATACCATCACCCCACCGAGGAGGAGGCGATGGCGGGGAAATACTTCGAAGAGCTCGAGGTGGGCCAGACGTTCACGCACCAGCCGGGCCGGACGATCACCGAGGCCGACAACGTCTTCTTCTCCTGCCTCACGATGAATCCGCAGCCGCTCCATATCGACTTCCACGCGGCGTCGAAGGCCGAGTTCGGCAAGCCCCTCGTGAACAGCCTCTTGACCCTC
>JBGPIS010000264.1:0-4343 GCA_041484965.1 Methylomirabilia bacterium | reverse complement strand
TGTCGTTCTTGAAGTTGAGGATCGCCAAGTTGATGTCACCGTCGCTCAGGAAGTACCCGCGAGTCCCCGGGTCGTCGATCTTCCCGACCTCCTTCATGCCGAACACGTCGATGTAGAACCGGGCTGTCTTGTCCACGTCTTGCGTGGAGAGCGCGATGTGCTTGAGCTTGGGCATGGTGACTCTTCCTCCTCGCGTATGACGCGACTGTACTCGAATCGCCCGCCGCGGTCAGCAGGAAACGCTGTACCCTGACCCCATGCGCCTCCTGACCACGCTGCCGCAAGACGATCTCCGCGAGGTCTCCGCGGCGGCCCGCGCCGCCGAGGCGGCCGGCTACGACGGCCTCGCGACCTCGGCCGATCTCATCCAGGGCATCCGCCGAATCCCCAGCCCCTTCCTCGGGCATCAAACGTTGTGGTAGCGTCACGCCGCCCGGGGCGCGCTATCATCGGAACCCTAATTGTCGAACCAGGAGGATCCCATGGGAGCCAAAGGTGAAGCGCTGGCCAAGCAGTTCGAGGCGAAGGTTCAGGAAGCGACGACCGTCATGGACAAGCTGAGCGATGCCGACTGGAAGAAGACGACGTCGGCGGAGAAGTGGACGGTGGGCGTCGTCGCTCACCACGTCGCGGGTGCTCACGAGGGCATCGCCGGGATCATCAAGGCGGTGGCGGGGGGGCAGTCGATGCCGAACTTCACCATGGACATGCTCAACGCCATGAACGCCAAACACGCGCAGGAGTTCGCGAACTGCACGAAGGTGGAGACCCTCGCCCTCCACAAGAAGAACGCGGCGGCGGCGGCGGCGCTCGTGCGCGGGCTCAGCGACGCCGACCTGGCCCGCAGCGGCACCGTGTTGACGGGGATGCCGCCGATGAGCGCCGAGCAGGTCGTGAGCGGCATCTTGATCAACCACATCGACGAGCACCTCGGCAGCATCCGCGCAACCGTCAACGCGTAACCGCGCAGGCTGCTGAAAAAGCCTGAAGGGGCGGTCAGTGCGCGGTGCCGGCCTGGGCCTGGGCGAGCCAGACCAGGTCGCGCGGCGACGCGCGGCGCTCCAGGCGGCGCCGAAGAAGCCGCACGGCGTCCTCGTGGCGGCGGAGCCGCAGATACGACACGACCATCGTCTCCTCGAACAGCTCCCACTGGGCGTGGCTGCCCCCCACCCGGTGCATCTCCTGCTCGACGGGCTCGAGGTGGGCGAGCGCCCCCGCGTGATCGCCCGCCACGTAGGCCGCGATGCCTTGCACCAGCGGGAGGGCCACGGGCCCGGCGATCGGATGGCCCTTAGCGTCGAGGGCGCGCAGGCCGTCGACCAGCGTCGCGAGAGCGCGCTCGTCACCGCTCGCGGCGTAGGCGATCGCGGCGTGGAGCTCGCCGAAGACGAAGCCCGGGCGCGAGACGCGCGTCGCGAGGTCGGCGAGCGGCCGCCACGGCAGCGGGCCCTCATGAACGCCCCAGAGCCCGAGCCGCCACAGCATCGCGGAGCCGTCCATCACGGTATGCCGCGCGCTGGACGCGCCCAGGATGTCCCGCTCGTAGATCTCGAGCGCGCGCGCGGGGCGGCCGCGGTGCAGCTCGAACAGGGCCAGGTGCCAGGAGAGATGGCAGTGGAAGGGCGCGCGGCGGTCGTAGCCGGCCAGCCAGTCTTCCATGAATGCGACGCCGCCGTCGTTGTCCACGGTCTCGAAGCACACGTGGGCGATGTTGTGGCTGGCCTTGGCAGTGCCTGGATCCTGCTCGAGCGAGCGCTCCGACAGCCGCCGCGACTCCTCGAGGCGGCCGACCTCGTGATAGGTGAAGGCCAGGGCGGACTGGAACCACCAGTCGTCGCCGTAGGCGGGGGCCAGCCGCTCCACGAAGGTCCGGCGCCGCTCCTCGCGGTCCGCTCCCCCGCCGAAGCCGATGCTGCTGCTCGCCTGATTCACGAGCAGCGCGTCGCGCGGAAACTCTCCCACGTGCTCCTCGATCAGGCCGAGCCCGCGGGCGGTCTCCCCGCTGACGATGGCCGACAGCGCCTCCACGTGCTGCCGCTCGCGCCGGGTCGCGCCCGCCACGCGCGCGCGGGCGGCGGCGACGGCGGCGCGGGCCGCCGGCGCGCCACCGTGGAAGAAGGCGAACAACGCGGCGCCCAGATGAGCGAGCGCGAGCCCCTCGTCGGCCGCCACCGCCGCTGCGAAGCTCTCGTCGGCGCCGGGGCCGTACGCGAGGAGCCGGTCCATACCCTCCTGGTAGCGCTCGGCGGCGACGGCCGACGAGGTCGAGACGGGCAATCCGTAGCGGTCGGCGATGGTCATGCGGGCTCCTCCGTGCGCTCCACGAGAGTATAGAGAATACCTCGCGTTACAATGGAACACGTGAAGTCGCTGCTCCTCGACCTCGACGACACGCTGCTCGACTACTCCAGTGGGGTCGACGACTGCTGGGCGGCCGCCTGCACGCTCGGCTGTGCCGACGGCGGCATCGAGGCGCCGACCCTCATTGCCGCGGTCGCGGCGCGGCGGCGCTCATTCTGGGACAACCCGGAGCACAATCGGCGCGAGCGCGTGCACATGCTCGGCGCGTGGACCAAGATCGTCGCGCAGGCGCTCGAGACGCTCGGCCGCCCGGACCCGGCCCGGGCGACCGCGATCGCGATGGAGTTTGCGCGTCGCCGGCGCGACGGCATGCAGCTCTTCCCGGATGCGCTCACCGGTCTCGCGACGTGGCGAGCGGCCGGCATCGGACTCGGCCTCGTCACGAACGGCGACGCTTCCCAGCAGCGCGACAAGATCGTGCGACACGGTCTCGCGGGCTACTTCACGGTGATCGTGATCGAGGGAGAGTTCGGCGCCGGCAAGCCCGAGGCCGCCGTCTACCGCCACGCGCTCCGAGCCCTCGGCGCGCGCCCGGAGGACACGTGCATGGTCGGCGACCACCTCGACTTCGACGTGGCCGGGGCGCAGCGGCTCGGTGTGCAAGGCGTCTGGATCGACCGCGCGGGCGCAGGACTTCCCGACCGGTGCGCCGTCCGCCCCGACCGCATCATCCGCTCGCTCAGCGAGCTGGGCCCCGCGGCCCGCGGCGATGGTCCTCCAGCATCTCCACCAGCTCCGCGCGCTCGTCGGGCCTGAGCTGGCGCTTGGAGAACCTCGCCATGTGCTGGAGCACGTTCACGTGTCGCGCTCGCGTGGTCCGCACGGCCAGGGCCTTCATCAACAGGTCGCGATACGCCGCGAGCTTCGCGGGGGTGAGGGAGGCACCGAGGTCGGCGACGAGCCGGCCGAGCTTCGCGTAGCGCGCCGGGCTGTGGGCGAGGACCGCGTACTTCTGGCGCGCATGAAAGACGACGAGGTCGCGCGAGCGAGGCTTGCCGGCAACGAACGCGCGCCAGCGGGCCGCGGTGAACACACGCTCGAGGAAGTGCTCGCGGATAGCCGCGTCGGTCAGACGCCCTTCCTCTTCGACGGGAAGAGCGGGAAGACGCGCGGCGAGCGCGGCCGCGTAGAGGCCGCGGCCCACCCGGCCGGGCTGGCCGTCGTCGCCGTACACGGGCACGCGGAAGAGCCCGCACGAGGGTGACGCGCGCTTGAGCACATAGCCGTCGAGGCCCAGCGCGGCCAGCTCGCGGGTCTTGGTGTCCGCGAAGCGTCGCATGCGCGCGGTGAGGTCCTCGCCGGTGCGCTCCACCACGAGGCGCGGCGCGCGCCCCGTGCCCACGAGACGGATGGCGTCGCGTGGGGTGCCGAGCCCGATCTCGACCTCCGGGCACACGGGGACCCACTCGACGAACGGCCCGAGGATGTCGCTCAGGAAGGCATCGCGCTTGTGGCCGCCGTCGTAACGGACGCGCTCGCCCAGGAGACAGGACGAGACGCCCAGCCGGATCTTCGCGCTCTCGCCTGCGTGCATATCCTCGACAAGTCTACCCGAGAGGAGAGAACCCGGAACGCTTGACGCGGTTCCTCGTCCCGCCGTACTGTTCAGCCGCCGCGATCGAAACGAAGGACGGGCAGATCATGACGGGGATCGCGATCGTTCCAAGGAGGGAACCATGTCTTACAAGCTTTTGAGCTATCAGGCCGGCGGGGCGGCGCGGGCGGGCGTGCTGGTCGCCGACACCGTGTACGACGCGGCGAACGTCACCCGCGTGCCCGCCTATGCGAGCGTGCTCGGCGTGCTCCAAGACTGGAACAAGGCCAAGCGGCTGCTCGCGCAGGCGGCGAAGACCATCGCGGCGGGCAAGAGCCGGGCGAAGGGCGTGCCGCTGGCGCGCGCGCGATTGCTCGCGCCGATCCTCTATCCGGGCAACATCTACTGCGCGGGCGCCAACTACACCGACCACATGGCGGAGATGGCG
>JBGPIS010000263.1:0-4344 GCA_041484965.1 Methylomirabilia bacterium | reverse complement strand
GCTGGAGTTTGGTCCGAAGCTCACAAGCCGGGATTTCCGATATGGACCATTCTCTTCTGCCTCCTGTGCTGCTCAGCGCGCCCGACACGCTCCAACCTGCCGTTCCGCCGGTGCGGAATAGAGTGGCCCAGGACTCGCAGCCTTCAAATCGAAAACGTGGGTATAGACGCTACAATGCGCGTATGAGCGAGCCGATCATTGTCACCGACGCCGTCCGCGTTCCCGCGCACGCGCTGACCGCGCGCGCGGTCCGCGCGTCGGGCCCCGGCGGGCAGAACGTCAACAAGGTGGCGACGAAGGTCGAGCTGCGTGTGGACACGGCGCTCATCGAGGGGCTCGCGGACGACGCCCGCGTGCGGCTCGCGCACCTGGCGCGCCACCGGCTCGACGCCGAGGGACGGCTCCTGGTCACGAGCCAGGCGACCCGCGAGCAGGCCCGGAACCTGCAGGACGCGCGCGCGAAGGTGCGGGCGCTGGTCGCCGCGGCCCTCACGCCGCCGCGCCCGCGTCGGAAGACGCGGCCGCCACGGGTGGCGAGGGAGCGCCGGCTCGAGGCGAAGAAGCGGCGGGGCGCGCTCAAGCACGCGCGCCGCCGACCCGAGGACTGAGCGTCAGCGCTTGGGGGCGCGGCCGGCGCGGTAGGTGGCGGCGCCCGCGCGAACGCCGGCGCGCGCGGCGCGCGCGATGAGCGACGCTTCGGCGACCGCCGCGCGGACCTTGGGCTCGAGCGTCCGCACGGTGCGCTCGATCGTGACGCGCGCCTTCCGCTCCACGCGCTTCGCGCGCCTCCGCGCCTGCCCTCGAGCCTTGCGGGCCTGCGCCTTCAGGGCTTTGAGCTGACGCTGGAGCGTTTTGAGGCGGTTTTCGACACTCATCGTGGCCCTCCCTCTCAGAACCCGAGTGCGCGGACCGCGTCGCGGAAGCGCCGCACGCTCCGGAGCTTGATCTCCTCGTAACCGCGGATCGCATCGGGCAGGTTCGCGAGCGTCACCGCGCGCTCGTAGCTCTCGGGCGAGAGCCCGACGAGCGCCTTCTCGATCAGCGTGCGGTACTCGGCGATGAGCTGCCGCTCGACGCGGCGGACCTCGGCGCGGCCGAACGGATCGAGCACGGTGCCGCGGAGCCCCTTCATCGCGCAGAGGAGCTTGAAGATCCCGTCGAACCACGTCCCGAACCTGATCTTCGTCGTCCAGCCCAGTGCGCGCAGCATCGGCGGGTGGAGGTTGTACTGGAGCCGCACGCCGCCGGGAAACTCCGAGGCGAGCGCCGTCGCGACGTCGTTCTTCAGGTGGAGCCGCGCGACCTCGTACTCGTCCTTGTAGGCCATGAGCTTGAAGAGGTGGCGCGCGACGCCCTCGCCGAGCCTCGTCTCGCCCCCGACGGCGCGGGCTTCCGCGTCCCGCACGCGCTTGACGACGTCCACGTACTCGCGCGCGTAGGCCGCGCTCTGGTACGCGCAGAGCTCGGGCACGCGGATCTCGAGGAGCCGCAGGAGCTCGCCCGCGGCGCCGACCGAGTCCACGAGCCGGCGGGCCTCGGCCGTGAGCGCGCGCGCCGCCTCGACGGCGCCCACCCGCCGGCGCTTGAGCGTCCCGACCCACGCCGGGTCGGCGACGAGGAGCCGGCCCGCGCGGAAGGCCTGCGTGTTCATCTGGACCGACACGCCGTTCAGGACGATCGCTTCCTCGATCGCCGGGGCGCCCACGGGGATCGCGCCCGCCTGGTACGCGGCGCCCAGCACGATCATGTTGGCGGCCATGTGGTCGTCGAAGAGCATCTCGGCGAGGCCGATCGCGTCGAGGAAGACGTTCTCGTCCTTGCGGGTGAAGCGGTTGATCGCCGTGATCAACCCGTTGGATTCGGGGAACTCGACGTCCGTGTGGGTGACCATCGCGCCCGTCGGCACCTGGCTCGTCGAGACGACCGCAAGCGTTTTGTCCGGCCGCGCGTGGTCGAGGTTTTGCGGCGACGTCGCGACGAGGATGTCGAAGCCCAGGTAGCAGTCGACCTCGCCGGCGGCGACTTTATTCGAGACCTCCGGCGCCACGTCGAAGATCTTGAGGTGCGACACGACCGGCCCGCCCTTCTGGCTGAGCCCGGTCTGATCGAGGCCGCGGATCTGCTTGCCGTCGAGGAGGGCCGCCGTGCCGAGGATCTGGTTGACGGTGACGACGCCGGTGCCGCCGATGCCCATCATGAACACGTTGGCGTCGCGCGGCACGCGCCGCGCGGGCGCCGGCAGGTCCCGCTCGACCGTGAAGCCCTGCCGCGCCTTCTTCCTGGGCTCGCCCACCGGGACGACGGTGAGGAACGACGGGCAATCGCCCTGGAGGCAGGAATAATCCTTGTTGCACGACGATTGATGAATCTGTGTCTTTCGCCCGAATTCGGTCTCCACAGGGTGCACGGAGAGACAGTTGCTCTTCACGCCGCAGTCGCCGCACCCCTCGCAGACCGCCTCGTTGATGAAGACGCGCAGCGCCGGGTCGGGCAGCTTGCCGCGCTTGCGCAGCCGCCGCTTCTCGGCCGCGCACCGCTGGTCGTAGACGAGCGCGGTCACGCCGGGGATGTCGCGCAGCAGGCGCTGGACCTCGTCGAGCCGCTCGCGATCCCAGACCTCGACGCCCGGCGCCCACTGGACGTTCTTCGGATACTTATCCGGCTCGTCCGTCATCACGATGATGCGCTTGACGCCCTCGGCGTGGAGCGAGCGCGTCAGCTCGGGGACGGGCATCGCGCCCGCCGCGTCCTGGCCCCCGGTCATCGCGACGGCGGAGTTGTAGAGGATCTTGTAGGTGATGTTGACGCCGGCCGCGACCGCCTGGCGGATCGCGAGCGAGCCCGAGTGGAACAAGGTCCCGTCGCCGAGGTTCTGGAAGAGGTGCGGCGTCTCGGTGAAGGGCGCCATGCCGACCCACTGGGCGCCCTCGCCGCCCATCTGGGTGAGCCCCATGGTCTTCCGGTCCATGAGCAGCGCCATGCCGTGGCAGCCGATGCCGGCGCTCGCGATCGAGCCGTCGGGCAGGACCGTCGAGCGGTTGTGCGGGCAGCCCGAGCAGAAGTATGGCTGGCGCGCAAGCGTCGCGGGCGCGGGGCGCTGGCGCAGCGCCTCGAGGAGCGCGACGCGCGCGGTGATCGAGTCGAGGTGGACCTTCCGCTCGAGCCGCGAGGCGACGATCTCGGCGATGCGGTCGGCGTCGAGCTCCGCGTCGGCGGGGACGAGCGGCCGGCCCTCGAGGTCGTGCTTGCCGGTGACGCGCGGGCGCTCGGCCTGGTTGTAGAGGATGTCGCGGATGAAGAGCTCGCAGAACGCGCGCTTCTCCTCGACGACCAGGAGCTCCTCGAGCCCGCGCGCGAACTCGCGGACGCTCGTGGGCTCCATCGGGAACAGCATCCCGATCTTCATGAGCCGGATGCCGTAGCGGCGGAGCGCCGCGTCGTCGAGGCCGAGCTCGCGGAGCGCCTCGCGCAGGTCGTAGTAGGTCTTGCCCGGGGCGGCGATGCCGAGCCAGGCGTCCGGCGTGTCGAGCGTGACGCGGTTCAACCGGTGCGCCGCCGCGAACGCCTTGGCCGCCTCGAGGCGCCCGTAGTGGATTTCGCGCTCCGTCTCGAGCCCCCACGGCGGCATGAGCAACGGATTCTGCCGTTGCTGCCAGGGGCGCCCATCGTCCATGAAGCCGGGATCCACGATGACGACTCGCTCGGGAGCGACCTCGGCGGTGCCGACCTCGTCGGCGACGTTCGTCACGATCTTGAAGCCGACCCAGAGGCCCGAGTAGCGCGACAGCTCGAAGCCCAGGCGCCCGAGGTCGAGGATCTCCTGGATCGTGCCGGGGAAGAGCACGGGCATGAGCGCGTCGTAGAACGCGACCTCCGAGTGCGACGGGATCGTGGACGATTTCGAGAGCGGGTCGTCGCCGCCGAGCGCCAGCACGCCGCCATGGCGCGAGACGCCGGCGTAGTTGGCGTGCTTGAAGATGTCGCCGGTGCGGTCCACGCCCGGGCCCTTGCCGTACCACATCCCGAGCACGCCGTCGTACTTGGGCCGGGGGAAGAGGTTGACGAGCTGGCTGCCGTAGATCGCCGTGGCGCCGAGGTCCTCGTTCACACCCGAAATGAAGACGACGTTGTGCTCGCGCAGGAGGTCCGGGTTCCGCTCCAGGGTCAGGTCGAGACCGCCGAGCGGCGAGCCGCGGTAGCCGGAGATCAAGGTCGCGGTGTTGAGCCCCCGGCGCCGGTCGGCGCGGTGCTGGTCGAGCGGCAGCCGGACGAGCGCCTGGATGCCGGAGAGAAAGATGACCCCGGTGTCCTGACGGTACTTGGCGTCCAGGGTGAAGTCATGCG
>JBGPIS010000262.1:0-4352 GCA_041484965.1 Methylomirabilia bacterium | reverse complement strand
GCTCCCGGTACAGGGCGAGCGTGTGGCCGCCGTCCCGCTCCACCTGCTCGGCGAGCGCGCGCGCCGCCTGCGGCGGCTCCTCGGCTGGATACGTCGCCCACGTCGCCATGCCGGGCGTCAGGCCGACGACGGCGAGGGGCGCGGGACGGCCGCGCGACGGATCAGATCGCGCGCGCTCCCGTAGATCCCGGCGGGGAGAAAGATGATGAAGAGCATCAGGAGGAGGCCGTAAATCGTCTCCGCCATGCCGATGAACTTGAGGCCGAAGACGATCCTCAGATATTCGGCGAGCGCGATGGTGAGCGCGGTGCCCACGGTGGGACCGAGCAGCGAATACATGCCGCCCAGGACCACGGCGAAGACGATGCGGAGCGAGACGCCGATGCCGGCCAGCGTGTCGGGGTTCACGTAGGAGATGTACTGGGCATAGGCCACGCCGCCGATCGCCGTGAGTACGGCGGACAGCAGCGTGATCCCCATCTTGAAGCGGGTCACGTGGATCCCGACGGAGGCCGCCGCCGTCTCGTCCTCGCCGATCGCCTCCATCGCGGAGCGGGCCATGCTGCGGTCGACGCGCGCCCACACCCAGAGCCCGGCGAGCCAGAGGACGAGGCCGCCGTAGTAGAAGACGCGCTTGTCCGCGAACTGGATGGCGAGCACGCTGTCGCGCCCCGCGGTCTTGAGCGAGACGCCGAGCGAGCCGCCCGTCCAGTCGCGCTCGGCGATGATCAGAAGACGGACCACCTCACCCACGGCCAGGGTGACGAGGGCGAAGTAGTGGCCGACCACCCGGAACCGCGAGCATGGATACGCGACGACGAGGGCGAGCGCGGCCGTGAGCGCCGCGGCGACGAGGGTCCCGGGCCAGGGGGACAGGCCGTAGGAGTTCCAGAGGAGGGTCGTGGTGTACGCCCCGAGCCCGAGGAAGGCGCCGTGGCCCAGGGAGACGAGCCCGAACCGCCCCATCAGCGCCCAGGCGCCGCCGATGAACGACCAGATGAAGATCTGGATCATGACGTGAAGGACGTACTGCTTCATCCCGCCCATCGGCACGCCGGGGCCCACGAGGAGGAGCACGAGCAGGGCGCCGCCGGCGACGCGGGCCGGACTCATGCGCGCCGGGCGAGGATGCCGCCCGGGCGGGCGAACATCAGCACGATGAAGAGCACGAAGGCGATCACGTAGCCCATCTCGGTCGACCAGATGACCCCACCGATGGAGATGATCTCGCTCATGATAAACGAAGCCACGAAGGCGCCGAACATGTTCCCCAGCCCGCCCAGCACGCAGATCATGAACGTGAGCGGCCCGAAAGCGGCGCCGAAGAACGGGTGCACCGAGTACTGGATGATGAGCAGCGCCGCCGCCAGCCCGGCCATGGCGCCGCCCACCGCCGAGGTCACGAGGTAGACGCGCTGGGGATCGGCGCCCATCAGCGCCATCGCTTCACGGTCCTGGGAGACGGCCCGGATGGCCGTCCCCATGTAGGTCCGGGTGAGGAACACGTACAGCCCGAGCATGGCCGCGATGGCGAGGACGAAGGAGACGAGCCGCGCGAAGGAGACGAACATGCCGGCGACCTCGATCGTGGGCAGGGTCAGCCGCACCGACTTGTGGTCCGTCGTCCACAGGAACGTGGCGAGCGACTGGAGAAAGAAGAGCAGGCCGCCGGTGGCGAGGAGCTGGTTAACGGGGGCGCTGCCCAGGATGGGCGTGATGATCAGCAGGTGCACGCCGACGCCGAGGAGGGCGCCGAGGCCGACGGCGGCGAGGCCGCCCAGCCACATCGGCCAGCCGTAGACCTGGACCAGGAAGTACACCGCGTACATGCAGATCATGACGAGGTCGACGTAGGCGATCCAGACGATGTCGATCACGCCGAAGATCAGGTTGAGGCCGAGGGCGAGCAGGGCCAGGACCCCACCGAGGAGGATGCCGTTGATCGCGGCCTCCGCGAGGAAGATGGGGTCGATCACAGCCCGACGTACGCCTGCCGCACGAAGTCCTGCTCGGCGAGATCCTCGGCGCGCCCTTCGGTCCTGATCCGTCCGACCTCGAGGAGGTACGCGCGGTCGACGAGCTTGAGCACCTGCCGCACGTTCTGCTCGACGATGAGGATCGTGTACCCCTCCTCGCGCACCCGCCGGACCAGGTCGAAGAGGCGGAGCACCATCACGGGCGCCAGCCCCATCGAGGGCTCGTCGAGGAGGATGAGCTTGGGGCGCGACATGAGGGCGCGGGCGATCGCGAGCATCTGCTGCTCGCCGCCCGAGAGGCTGCCCGCCCGCTGCTGGCGCCGCTCGGCCAGCACGGGAAAGAGTGCGAAGACACGCTCGAGGCTCTGCGCGTAGGCGCGCCGGGCGGCGGGCAGGAAGGCACCCATCCTGAGGTTGTCCGCCACGGTGAGCGCGGGGAAGATCCGCCGGCCCTCGGGGACGTGGGCGATCCCGCGCGCGACGATGGCGTGGGCCGGCTGCCCGGTGAGGGAGACGTCCTCGAAGCGGAAGCTGCCGGCCCGCGGCTTGATGAGCCCCGAGATGACCCGCATGAGCGTCGTCTTCCCGGCGCCGTTCGGCCCCACCACGGCCACCGCCTCGCCGGCGGCCACGCGGAGGCTCACGTCCCAGAGCGCCGTGAACTGCCCGTACCCCGCGGTGATGCCCCGCAGCTCCAACATGGATTAGCCCAGCACGAGCTTCTCACCGAGGTAGGCCTCGATGACTCTTGGGTCCTCGGCGATCTCGAGCGGGCGGCCCTCGGCGATCTTCTCGCCGTGGTCGAGCACGATCACACGGTCGACGACCCGCATGAGCGTCGCCATGATGTGCTCCACCCACACGATGGTGATGCCCAGCTCGGCGCGCACGCGCTTGAGCATCTCGGCAGCGCCGCTCATCTCCGCGGAATCGAGGCCGCCGAGGCTCTCGTCCGCGAGGAGGAGCTTGGGCGCTGTCGCCAGCGCACGCGCCAGCTCGAGCTTCTTGAGGCCGCCGGCGCCGAGCAGCGCGGTCGTGGCGCCGGGGTCGGTGGGCAGCCCCACCAGCTCGAGGATCTCGACCGCGCGCTCCCGCGCCTCGCCTTCGGAGCGCCGCACGGCGGCGCCGAAGTGAGCGGCCACCGCGACGTTCTCGAGGAGCGAGAGCTTACGGAACGGCCGGGGGATCTGGAACGTGCGCGCGATGCCGCGGTGGCAGACGGCGTCGGGCGTGAGGCCGGTGATCTCGACGTCGAGGAAGCGGATGGAGCCGGCGGTGACGGGCAACGCGCCGGCGATGCAGTTGAAGAGTGTCGTCTTGCCCGAGCCATTCGGCCCGATGAGCCCCACGATCTCGCCCCGCTTGATGTCGAAGCTGACGTTGTTGAGAGCGGTGAATCCCCCGAACTGCTTCGTCACCCCGTCGACGGTCAGCATTGTTCTACCCGAACCTCAGCGCCATGGATGCTCGCTCCGAGCGCGGGCTTCGCCCGCGCAATTCTATGCCGGGGGGGAGGCGGGGCGAGGGCGGGCCGTCAGGCCCGCTCCGCCCGTCGGCAGGAGGGCGGAGCCCCCCTCCGAGTCCGCGGAGCCCCCCTCCGAGTCATCGTGCGGCGAACGGTGACGACGACGGCAGCGGCAGGACCGGCTGCGCCGTCTGCACGGTCCTGGGATAGACCAGCTCGAACTTGCCCTCGATGACCTGGAAGACCGCCGGGTACGAGCGCTCGTTCTGGCCGGCAAAGCGGTGGCCGGGCGGGTAGAACTTCACGCCGTAGCCCTGCATGGTCCCGCTCTCTGGGATGTCGGTCTCGCGGGCGGCCTTGGCCAGCGCGTCGGGCGTGAACCCGCCGTGCTTCTGGATGGCGCGCGGCAACACGTCGTTGAGGAGGATCCACATGTTGTTGAAGCCCATGGAGACGTGGGGTGCGATCGCCGCTGTCGCCATGTTGGGCTCGAACTGGGCCTTGTAGCGCTTCACCATCTCCGCCGTCATGTCACCGACGCCGGGCTTGAGCTTCTTGGGATCGAGGAGCTGGGAAGCGATCGGATCGAGGGTGTGGAAGAACTCGACGTCCTTGCCGAAGGCCTCCTTCAGCTTGTCGAGCTGGCTGTGGCCGGCGCCGTGGCCGATGTACGCGCGCACGCGCAACCCCTGCTCTTTGGCCTGGCGCAGGAACAGCGAGATGTCGGGGTTGTAGCCGGTGTGGAAGATCACGTCGGGGCGCACCGAGCGCAGCTTGGTGACCAGCGAGGAGAGATCGGGCGCGTTGACCGAGTAGCCTTCCTTCAGGACCACGTTGAGTCCCAACTCCTTGGCCTTCAGTTCGTTGCCGAGTGCGACGTCGGCGCCGTACGCGCCGTCCTCGTGGATGAT
>JBGPIS010000261.1:0-4357 GCA_041484965.1 Methylomirabilia bacterium | reverse complement strand
GCCTCCGCGGCCTCGCGCGGCGGAACGGCGCCGCGCCCGCCGTTGCACCCGCCGGCCCGGCGCCGACCGCGGCCGCCGTGGCTCCCGGCCCGGCGCCGGGGGAGCCGGATGTCCTCCTCGACATCAGCGGGCTCACGACGCACTGCGGCGCCCTCGCCGCCGTGGACGGCGCGACCCTCGAGATCCGGCGGGGCGAGCTCCGGTCCATCATCGGCCCCAACGGCGCCGGCAAGACCACGCTCTTCAACCTCCTGACCGGGCTCCTGCCCGCCGACCGCGGCCGCGCCACCTTCCGAGGCGCGACGATCACCGCGATGCTCCCGCACCAGATCGTGGCGTGCGGCGTGTCGCGCTCCTTCCAGATCATCTCGATCTTCCACGCGCTCACGGTCTTCGAGAACGTGCGCATCGCCGCGCAGGCCAAGCACCGCTGCCGCTTCGCGATGCTCGCCGACTCCGGGAGCTTCACCGACCTGAACGACGAGGCGCTGCGGCTCGTCGCCACGGTCGGCCTCGCGGACAAGGCCTTCGTCGTCGCGGCGAACCTCTCGCACGGTGACCAGCGACTGCTCGAGATCGCGATCGCGCTGGCCACGCGCCCCGAGCTCCTCCTGCTCGACGAGCCGCTCGCCGGGCTCGCCGCCCACGAGCGCGCGCGGGTCGCGGATCTCATCCGCGCGCTCCGCCGCGCGCTCACGATCGTCCTGATCGACCACGACATCGACCAGGTGCTGGCGCTCTCCGACCGGATCACCGTGCTCCACCAGGGCCGGGTCATCGCCGAGGGCGGGCCGGCCGAGATCCAGCAGAACCCCGAGGTGCAGACCGCCTACCTCGGCCACCTGAGGGTCGCCTCCGAGGCCGTCGCCCGGCGGGCGCGCGGGGCGTCGCTCCTCGGCGTCGAGGCGGTCGACACGTTCTACGGCAAGAGCCACGTGCTCCACGGCGTCTCGCTCGACGTGTTCGAGGGCGAGTGCGTCTCGCTCCTCGGCCGGAACGGCGCCGGCAAGACGACGACGCTCGCGACCATCACCGGCGTCGTCCCGCCGCGCGCCGGGCGCATCGTCTACCGCGGGACCGAGCTCGCGGGCCGGCCGCCGGAGGCCATCGCGCGTCTCGGGATCGGTCTGGTGCCGCAGGGACGGCGCATCTTCCCCAACCTCACCGTTCTCGAAAACCTCCAGATCGCCCGCCGGGGCGACCGCGGCTGGACGGTGGAGCGCGCGCTCGACACCTTCCCCAGGCTCCGGGCGCTGCGCGACGCGCGCGGCGCGACGCTCTCGGGCGGCGAGCTGCAGCTCCTCGCGATCGCGCGGGCGCTCATGGGCAACGTGGACCTCCTGCTGCTCGACGAGCCGTTCGAGGGCCTGGCGCCGGCGATCGTCGAGGTCGTCTGGAACGTCCTGCGCGAGATCAAGGGCGAGACCACGATCCTGCTGGTCGAGCAGAACGCCGACCTCGCGCTCGCGCTCTCCGATCGCGCGTACGTGATCAACAACGGAGCGATCGCGTGGAGCGGCGAAGCCCGCGCGCTCCACGCGGACCAGGAGCTCCGGCTCAAACTGCTCGGTGTGTAACCGGCGGAGCAATTCACGCTAGAATAGGCCCCGCAGAACGACACCCAAGGAGAGACGATGCGACTCGCGATCGTGGTGGTGGCGGCGGCGCTGCTCGCGGGCTGCGCCCTCAGCCTCGGGGGCACCGAGTGGAAGAAGTCCGACGCGATGTTCCAGCAGGTGACCGGGGACGAGATCGAATGCGCCCGCACCGCCCTCGGGATCGGGCCCGAGCTCGATCCCGTGCTGGGCGGCCTGTTCGACGTCGTCCGGACCGCGGTCCTCGAGGCGCGGCAGGCCGGCGCCTTCAGCGCCTGCATGACCACACGGGGCTACGCGCGGGTCCAGTAGGCGCCGGACCGGCCAAGGAGGGCGCGACATGCTGACGCTCACCGAGTTCATTCAGGCGGAGCTCAAGCGTCTGCATCGCGGGCTCGACAAGGCGCTCGCCGACCTCACACCCGAGCGGCTGCACGCCGTGCCCGGCGGTCATCCGAAGGCGAACACGGTCGCCTGGGGGCTCTGGCACTACACGCGCACCGAAGACAACGTAACGCGCTACGTCATCCAGAACCGCCGGCCGACGGTCTGGCTGGAGGGCAAGTACGGCGAGCGGCTCGGCCTCCCGCCCGTCGCGCAGGGGACGGGCATGTCCACCGAAGAGGCGCACGCGCTCCGCATCAAGGACGTGGCGCTCTTCACGGAGTACATGCAGAAGGTCTGGGCGTCGACTGACGAGCTGTTCGCGACGGCCGACGCGGCGCTCCTCGAGAAGACCGTGACGATCAAGCCGCTCGGCGACATGCCGGCGATCCGCGCGATTGGCCAGGTGTGCCTCACCCACGGCATGACGCACTTCGGCGAGATCGAGCTCGCCCGGACGCTCGTGGGCGCCGGGCCGGTCACCGGCGCCTA
This sequence comes from Methylomirabilia bacterium, assembly GCA_041484965.1. GTDB lineage: Bacteria > Methylomirabilota > Methylomirabilia > Rokubacteriales > CSP1-6 > JBGPIS01. The sequence goes on along the minus strand of JBGPIS010000261.1, from coordinate 1,886 downwards.
GCGAAGCCTCACCGCGCCCGCGTACAATGGGCGCTCCGATGCGGGCAGCCTTCTATCAGGGCTCCAGGACGTTCACGATCGGCGAGGCGCCGGTGCCCGTGCCGGGGCCCGGCGAAGCGCTCCTGCGCGTCCGGCGCGTGGGCATCTGCGGCACCGACCTCCACATCCTCCAGGGCCACCTCGACCACCGCGTGCCGAAGGGCGGCGTGATCGGCCACGAGACCTTCGGCGAGGTCGTCGAGGCGCCGGCGGGGAGCGGCGTCGCGCGGGGCGACCGCGTCGTCTTCGAGCCGCTCTGGTTCTGCGGGACCTGCCGCGCCTGCCGGATGGGCGCCTCCTATCTCTGTTACTCGCTCAAGATCATCGGCGTGGAGCTGCCGGGCGGCATGCGTGAATACTGCACCGTGCCCGCCGCGCGGCTCCTGAAGGTTCCCGCCGCACTCGCCGACGATCACGCGGCGATGATCGAACCGCTCGCGGTCGCCACGCACGACGTGAGCCGCGCCCAGGTGAAGGCCGGCGACGCGGTGCTCGTCTTCGGCGGCGGGCCCATCGGCGCGCTGATCGCGCTCGTCGCTCGGCGCCGGGGCGCGCGCGTCGCCGTCGTCGAGGTGAACCCGTTCCGGATCGGCCTCCTCGAATCGCTCGGCCTCGAGACCGTCGGCCCCGACATCGACGTCATGCGCTTCACGAACGACTGGACGGGCGGCACGGGCGTGGACGTCGCGTTCGAGGTGACGGGCAACCCCGCCGCCGTCCGCCTCGTCACCGACGTCGTGCGCGTGTGGGGCACCGTCAGCATCGTCGCGATCCACGCTGAGCCGATCCCCGTGAACCTCTACCAGATGTTCGCGCGCGAGCTCGTCATGCACGGCAGCCGCCTCTACGCGCGCGAGGATTGGGAGGAGGCGATCCGCATGGCGGCCTCGGGGGCCGTGCCTCTGGCCCCGCTCGTGAGCCGCAGGATCCCGCTGGAGGAGCTCCAGCGCGGCATGGAGCAGGCGCTCGCGGGTGGGCCCGTCATGAAGGTCCTGGTGGAGCTCTGATGACCCGTCGCCGGAAGATCCTCGTCGCGACGCTGGTACTCGGGCTCGCGGCCAGCGCCGTGTTCCTGGCGGTGCCCCCGGAGATCGTCCGCCGCGTGGCGGTGGACCGGATCGCCAGGTTCACGGGACGCGCCATCGCCCTCGAGGACGTCGACCTCAATCTCTTCACCAGTCGCGCGGCGCTCAAGGGGTTCACGCTGGCAGCGGCGAGACCGCGGACGATCAGCGGCGAAAGGCCGAGGCGGCGCTCGCCGCCATCGTCGGCAAGCTGTGCCAACCGATCTGACCCAGGAGGAGGTTTCATGAAGACGCTCACGTGGATGACTCTTGCTCTCGCCGGCGTGGCGCTCGTCGCGGGCGGCGGCGCGCTCGCCCCCGCGCCGGTCGCGGCGCAGGCCAAGCCGATCGTGTGGAACCTGCCGACCGTGGCGGCGCCGAGCTACTTCCACACGGTGAACTACAACGCCTTCGCCGCCAGGGTGAAGGAGAAGTCGCAGGGACGGATGGAGATCCGGGTGCACCCGGCCTCCTCCCTCTACCCCTCGGCCGAGCTGATCCCCGCCGTGCTGGACGGCCGCTCCGAGATCGGCACCGTCCTCGCGTCGTACCTGACCGACGTCCTTCTCGAGATGGGCCCGCTGGAGCTGCCCTTCATGACCGGGAGCGTGGAGGAGCACAAGAAGGCGGCGCTGCAGCTCCGGCCGTTCTACACGGAGATGCTGGCGAAGAAGGGGCTCAAGCTCCTCTCCATCCACGCGTGGCCGTCGCAGCAGATCTTCTCCACCGTGCCCATCCGCACCGTCGCCGACTGGAAGGGCAAGAAGGTCCGCGTGTACGGCG
>JBGPIS010000260.1:0-4358 GCA_041484965.1 Methylomirabilia bacterium | reverse complement strand
GCCGCCGCGCGCTGCTCGAACGGCTCGTTGAGGAGCGCGTCGTACGCCTGGAGGCGCGCCTTGCTCTTCGCCTGGCGGGCGCGCGGCGCCATGCGAACCCACTCGAGCTCGCGGGCCAGCGTCCGTTGCCGGGCCAGGTCGGTCTTCTCCTCCTGCTCGAGCCGCTGGCGCTTCTGCTCGAGCCAGGAGGAGTAGTTGCCCTCCCACGGGATGCCGTGGCCGCGCTCGAGCTCGAGGATCCAGCCCGCGACGTTGTCGAGGAAGTAGCGGTCGTGGGTGATCGCGACGACCGTGCCCGGATACTCCTTGAGGTAGCGCTCGAGCCACGCCACCGACTCGGCGTCGAGATGATTCGTCGGCTCGTCGAGGAGCAGCATATCCGGCCGTCGGAGCAGCAGCTGGCAGAGCGCGACGCGCCGGCGCTCTCCTCCCGAAATCTTGCTCACGTCGGCGTCGCCCGGCGGGACGCGGAGCGCGTCCATGGCCACCTCGACCGTGCGGTCGAGGTCCCACGCGTTCACCGCATCGATCTGATCTTGCAGGCGCGCCTGCTCCTCGAGGAGCTTCTCCATCGCGTCGGCCTCGAGCGGCTCGCCGAGCTTGGTGCTGACCTCCTCGAAGCGCGTCAGCAGACGACGCGTCTCGGCCACGCCCTCCTCGATGTTGCCCCGCACGTCCTTCCCGGCATCGAGCTGAGGCTCCTGCGGGAGATGGCCGATCCGGAGGCCCGCGGCGGGAAACGCTTCACCGAGGAAGTCCTTGTCCACCCCGGCCATGATCCTGAGGAGCGAGCTCTTTCCCGCGCCGTTGGCGCCGAGGACGCCGATCTTGGCGCCGTGAAAGAAGGAGAGCCAGATGCCGCGCAGGATCTCCCGCTTGGGCGGGACCACCTTGCGCAGATCCTTCATGACGAACGCGTACTCGCCCGCCACCTACGCGGCTCCTGTCATAAGCTCGCCTCGGACGGCGGGGCCCCAGCCCCGCGACGTCCTGCGGCTCGCACTTCCACCAGTCTTCGATACTCGGGCATCATGCAGCGATCCTGCACGACGAGGATTCCGGCGCGCGCGAGCGTCTCGGCGGCCGCGTCGTTCCTGATCCCGAGCTGGAACCAGACGGCCTGGGGCCGCCACGGCAGGGCCAGGATCTCTGCGGCGTGGCCGGGCAGATACTCGGGCCGGCGGAAGATCTCGACGACGTCCACGGGCCCGGCAAGATCCGCGAGCCGCGCCACCGCCTTCGTGTCGAAGAGCGCGCGTCCCGCGATCACGGGGTTGACCGGATGGATCCGGTAGCCGCGCGCGTGGAGATAGGCGGGCACGTAGTACGCGGGCTCGCCGGCGCCGGTCTTCGCGCCGAGGACGGCGACACTGCGCGCCTGGCACAGGATCGCCGTGAGTCCGGCGTCGTCGTCGATGAGGTTCCGCCGCCAGTCGGTCATGTTCGCCATGAGCTCGCCTCGGACGGCGGGGCCCCAGCCCCGCGACGTCCTGCGGCTCGCACGACCGACCCTCTCACGCCGAGGCGAGCGCCGCAACGATCTCGGCGCCGAACGCCTCAGCGCGCCACTGCCGCACGCCGTCCACGGCCGCCAGCGCGGCGACCTCCCGGGGACCCGCCTCAGCGATCGGGCCGATCAGCCGGTTCGGCAGGAGGAGCCCCGGCTCGAGGCCGAGGCGCGGCGTGGCCTCGGCGCGCCAGTGCCGGAGCGCCTCGATCCGCCGCTGGACGACGCCGGCCACGCGCGAGCGCGGGCGGCGCTCGAGCGTCGGCAGCTCGGATTCGGGGAGCGTCTGGGCGCGGGCGATCGCCTCCAGAATCGGGTCACCCCAGCGCGCGATCACGCGCGCCGTGCAGCCCGGCACGGCCGCGAGCGCGGCACGGTCGGCGGGCGCCGCCTGGGTGAGCCGCACGAGCGTCTCCTCCTGGAGGATCTTGAAGGGCGGCCGGTCGTGGGCTCGCGCGAGCCGCTCGCGGAGCTCGTGGAGCTCCCGCAGCACGGCGAGGCCGCGCAGCGGGAGATCGCGCGCGCCCGATCGCCTCGCGAAGGCGTTCGGGTCCGGCGCGCGCTCCACGACCGGCTGGGCGGCGAGCGCCGCGCACTCCTCCTCGACCCAGGCGAGCCGCCCGGCCCGCTCGAGCTCGTCCACGAGCCGGCTCTTGAGATCGGCCAGATAGAAGACGTCGCCCGCGGCGTAATGGCGCTGGGCGTCCGAGAGCGGCCGCGCGGACCAGTCGTCCCGCTGCCGCGAGGGCGGAAGCGCCACGCCGAGATACCGCGTGACCAGCACGTCGAGCCCGAGCGCGGGCTCCCCCAGGAACCGCGCGGCGATGTGCGTGTCGAAGAGGCCGGCGAAGCGGAAGCCGTGTCGGCGCTTCAGGTGCACGAGGTCGTTGTCGCCCGCGTGGAGGACGGTCGTGATCCCGGGCTCGACGAACACCGGACCGAGCGGCGAGAGGTCCCCGAGCGCCAGTGGGTCCACGAGCCAGACGTCGCCCGACGGCACGGCGAGCTGCACGAGCGCGAGCCGGTCGGGATAGTGGTGGAGGCTGTCGCCCTCCGTGTCGAGGGCGACCTCGCGCGCGGCGGTCAGGCGCGTCAGGACGGCGGCGAGGTCGGCGCCCGTCTGGATCCAGCTCGAGGGAATCGTGGTCAGGACGTCCGCACGCGGATCGACTGCTCCATCCGCTCGAAGCGCCGCCGCAGGGGCTCGAGCCCCTCGTCGTGCGTGATCACGTAGAGCTCGTTGGCGCGGATGGCGGCGAGCACCATCGCGGCGACCGCCGCCGGCTCGAGGTAGCGCCCCATCAGCTCCACGGGCTCGGCCTGGGTCGGCGTCTCGTTCCGGAGGTGCGCCGGCCGGCTCCGGTCGCTCTCCCGGATGCGCGTGGCCACGCCCATCGGGCAGAGCACGGACACGCCGATACCGTAGGGCTTGAGGTCCTTCGCCAGCGTCTCCGAGAGCCCCACGACCGCGTACTTGGTCGTGTTGTAGATGCCGAGCCCGCGCGTGGCGACGAGCCCCGCCATGGACGCCGTGTTGACGATGTGGCCGGGTTCCTTCTGGGCGAGCATGCGCGGCAGGAACGCCTCGAGGCCGTGGATCACGCCCCAGAGGTTCACGCCGAGCGCCCACTGCCAGTCCCGGTGGGTCGCGCGCTCGAGCCCGCCCCAGAGCGCCACGCCCGCGTTGTTGCAGAGCACGTGCACCCGGCCGAAGGCGGCGAAGGCCTGGTCGGCGAGCGCCCGCACGGAGGCGAGGTCGGTGACGTCGGTGCGCACGGCCACGGCCTCCCCGCCCCGCGCGCGGATTCCGGCGGCGACCTCGCCCATGCCCTTCTCGTCGAGGTCGGCGACGACCACCCGGGCCCCCTCGCGCGCGAAGACGTCGGCGAGCGCCTTGCCGATCCCGCTCGCGCCGCCCGTCACGACGGCGACCCGTCCGTTCAATGAGTCCACTCTCTTGCCTCCCGCATGGCGCTCGGACGCCCAGCGTATCCGGCCTCGGCGCTTCGGTCAAACGAGCGTGGTAGGATGCCACGGCACCTCGGGAGGAGCCCGATGGCGAAAGAGATCGCGATCGTCCACCACGCCGACCGGCGCACCGACGTCGTCATGCCCTACGCGCCCGGGATCGTCGTCCGCCGCGGCAACCTCGTTTTTCTCTCGGGCGTGACCGCCGCCGCCGTGTATCACAGCCATCCGCACCGCGACGAGGAGTTCGACCTTCCGGTGACGATGGAGGCGCAGGCGGTGCTCACGCTGGAGAACCTCAAGACGACGCTCGCGGCCGCCGGCTGCACGCTGGGGGACCTCGTCGCGGCCACGCGGTATCTCACCGACGTGAGCGAGCAGGACGATCTCAACCGCGTGTGGGCGCGCTACCTCGGCGGCCACCTGCCGACGACGACGACCGTCGAGGTGTCGCGCCTCGCGACGCACGCGCGCTGCAAGCTCGAGATCAGCGCGATCGCCGTCACCGACGCCGAGGCGCACCCGTGACGCTCGGGTTCGTCGGGCTCGGAGTGATGGGCGGCCGCATGGCCAAGCGTCTCCTCGACGCCGGCTACGGCGTGATCGGCTACAACCGCACGCGCGAGAAGACCCGCCGGCTGGCCGACGGCGGCATGCGTATCGCCGATTCCCCCCGCGAGGTCGCCGCCGCCGCCGACGCCGTGTTCAGCATGGTGACCGACACCGCGGCGCTCGAGGCCGTCACCCGCGGCCCGGACGGGATCCTCGCGGGCCTGCGCCGGGGCGCGGTCTACGTGGAGATGAGCACCGTGAGCCCCGACGCGGTCAAGGCGCTCGCCGACGAGGTGGCCGCTCGCGGCGGCATCCTGCTCGACGCGCCGGT
>JBGPIS010000259.1:0-4373 GCA_041484965.1 Methylomirabilia bacterium | reverse complement strand
CCGGAAGTGCGGCGAGCTCGCGATCCCCCCGAAGGAGCTCTGCCCCGCCTGCCACGAGCGCGCCTGGGAGCCGGTGCCGCTCGGCGGCGAGGGCACCATCGCGAGCTACACCGTGATCCGCGTGGCGCCGCGCGCCTACGCCGCCGAGGCACCCTACGCGATCGCCGTCGTGAAGCTGAAGGAAGGCGTCTCGCTGCTCGGCCGCATCGTGGACATCCCGCTCGAGAAGCTCGCCATCGGCCTGCCTGTCCGCTTCCGCCCGCTCGTCAAGGACGAGCAGACCTCCGTCGGCTTCGGCCCCGCCTGATCGTCTCGGCCGCGCCGCGGGCGCTGCACCGCGCGGTAGCCGAGGAGCTCTCGCCCCCGGCTCAGGCGCGCGGCCTCTTCGGGATGCGCGTGGTGAAGTCGGGCCAGAAGCGCTCGACGAACTTCACGGCGGTCCCGCCGACGAGCCGCTCGCGCAGCGTCTCGGAAAGCCCCACGCGGTCGAGCGTCTGGTAGATCTCCGCGAGCGTGCCGGCGCCCGTCGGGTGGTCGGTGCCGAACATGACGCGCTCGCTCCGCGGCCCGAGGCCCTCGAAGAGCAGCGTCTTCGCGTCGGGATATTCCTTCAGAATGTAGCGGGCGTCGAAGAAATTGCCGAACACCTGCGTGAGCTCGACCCACACGTTGTCGTAACGGTCGATCAGGCGCCACGCCTCGTCGAAGCGCGGGAAGAGCGCGTGGGCGAAGACGACCGGCATCTTCGGAAAGCGCTTCGCGATCTCCTCCATCGTCTCGGGTGGCAGGCTCCCGCCGTAGAAGTCCTCGAACCCGGTGTGGAAGAAGACGGGACGCCGCCAGTGCTCGAGCCGCGCGTACGCGTCCATCATGCGCGGGTCGAGCGGATCGAAGCGCTGGACGAACGGGTGGAACTTGAAGCCGAGGAAGCCCCACTCGCCGAGACACCGGTCCACGATGGCGGCCTTGTCCTCGTCCTCGACGTGGAGCCCGCCGAACGGGATGATCCACGGGTGGCGGCGGTGGAGTTCCCAGTTGAAGCGGTTCACCTCCTCGGTCTCGCCGAGGCGGAGCGGGTAGACGAGGTTGAAGAGGTAGTCCACGCCGAGCGCGTCGTAGTGGTCGAGGCACTGCTCGAGCGTCACGTCGCGCGGGATCGGGTGCTGCGGGTAGAAGCCGTGCATCCACTTCATGAGCCCGGCGAGCCGGCGCGGCGGCAGGAGATGCACGTGGCAGTCGATGAACATCGCTACGCCAGCCCGAGGAGGCGCGCGGCGTTGCCGCCGAGGATCCGTTCCCGCGCCTGCTCCGACAGCGGCAGCGCGCGGATCGCCTCGACATTCCCCTTCATGGTCGGCACGCTCGGCCAGTCGGAGCCGAAGAGCACCTTGTCGCTCACGCGCTCGAGGTCCGGGAAGTACTCGAGGAGCTTCTTCGGCGGCAGGCCCGCGATCTCCATGTAGACGTTCTTCCGTATCCGCGCGAGGGTGTAGGCGGTGTAGCCCGGCCGCCCGCCGACCGGATCTCCGCCGCGGTCGCCTCGGCCTCGTCCTTCGACTTCGAGTAGTTGACAGCCACCGCCGCGCCCTCGCGGCCGAGCACGAGCGCGATCTCGCGGCCGATGTCACGGGCGCCGCCGGTGACCAGCGCCACCTTGCCCGCGAGCCCGAGATTCATGCGTGCCTCCCGTCCCGCGCCTGTCTCAGGCCACCCTCGGTCACCGCGGCCTCGCGGCCGCCGCTACAACAGCCCGGTAGAGGCGCTCGGGCGTGACGGGGAGCTCGTTGATCTCGATCCCGAGCGGGCTGAGGGCGTCGGCAACCGCGCTGGCGATGACCGCGGGGGCGCCGATCGTTCCGCCCTCGCCCATGCCGCGGAAGCCGCCGAGCGTCACCGGCGACGGCGTCTCCAGGTGGTGCACCTCCATCCACGGGATCTCGCTCGCCGAGGGCACCACGTAGTCCATCAGGGTGCCGGTGAGGAGCTGCCCGTGGTCGTCGTAGACGATCTCCTCGAGGAGCGCCGCGCCGATCCCCTGCGCGACGCCGCCGTGGACCTGACCGTCCACGATGAGCGGGTTCACCATCCGCCCGCAGTCCTCCACGACGAGGTAGCGCAGGATCTTCACCGCGTACGTGTCGCGGTCCACCTCGACCACCGCAAAGTGGGTCGCGTTGGAGGCGGTGCCGTAGTACGGGTCGTAGAAGCGCGTCGCCTCGAGACCCGGCTCCAAACCCTGCGGCAGCCGGCGCGCGCCCGTGTAGGCCGCCAGGGCGATCTCGCGGACGGTCACGCTCCGGTCGGGCACCCCGCGCACCGCGACGCGGCCGTCCGTCGCCACGAGGTCGGCCGGGTCGGCCTCGAGGAGATGGCCGGCGATGAGCAGCATTTTCTCGCGCAACGCGCGCCCGGCCAGGATGGCGGCGCCCCCCGCCAGCACGAGGCTGCGGCTCGCGTAGGTGCCGGTGCCGTAGGGCGAGAGCGCCGTGTCCCCGTGCACGACGTGCACGTCCTCGATCGGCACGGCCAGCTCGTCGGCGACGATCTGCGCGAGCGTGGTCTCGAGCCCCTGGCCGTGCGAGGCGACGCCGAAGACCGCGGTCACCTTGCCCCCCGGGTCGAAGCGGATCGTCGCGGCCTCGGTGCCGGTAGCCACGGGCATCCCCGGCGAGACCGGGATCGCCGAGCCGATGCCGGTCAGTTCGACGTAGGAGGCCACGCCCACGCCCACCCATCGCCCGGCGGCGCGCGCCCGCGTCTGCTCGGCGCGCGTGCCCTCGTAGTCGAGCGCCTCGCGCGCGCGGAGCACGGACTCGGTGAAGGAGGACTTGTCCCACACGATGCCCGACGGCGACTTGTACGGGAAATCCTCACCGCGGATGAAGTTCCTGAGGCGGATCTCCGTCGGGTCCATCCCGAGCCGGCGCGCGGCGCGATCGACGAGCCCCTCCATGACGAACACGGCGGGCGGCCGCCCGACGCCGCGGTACGGCCCCATCGGCGCCTTGCACGTCGCGACGCCGCGCGCGCGGCCGCGGTAGTGGGGCACGCGGTACGGCCCGGGCATGAAGCTGATCGTCTGCACGGGCTCGATCCCGGCCGTCCACGGGTAGATGGAGTAGGCGCCCACGTCGGCGGTGACCTGCGCCCGGAGCCCGACGATCGTGCCGTCGGCGGTCACGCCCAGCTCGGCCTCGACGATCTCGTCCCAGGCCTGTGAGGTCGCGAGGAGGTCCTCACGCCGGTCGCCGATCCACTTCACCGGGCGGCCCAGGCGGCGGGCCAACACGCAGACGGCGATCTCCTCCGGGTAGAGCGAGGCCTTGGCGCCGAAGCCGCCGCCGACGTCCGCCGCGATCACCCGGATCCGGTGTTCGGGCAGATCGAGGAGGTCGCTCAGCACGTCGCGGACGAGGCCGGGGCACTGGGCCGAGGAGCGCAGGGTGAGGGTGTCCGACCCCGTCGCGTACTCGGCGAGGCAGCCGCGGTTCTCCATGCAGACCGCGGTGTGCCGGTGGAACCGGAACCGGTCTCGCACGACCACCGCCGCCCCGGCCAGCGCCGCGTCGACGTCCCCGCGGGCGAACTCGCGCGCGAGGAGCAGGTTCCCCGCGGCCTCGTCGTGGAGCACGGCGCTCGCGGGCTCGAGCGCCCGTTCCATGTCCGTCACCGCGGGGAGTGCCTCGTACTGGACGACGATGCGGTCGACCGCGTCCTCGGCCAGGTACCGGCTCTCGGCCGCGACCATCGCCACCGCCTCGCCCACGTAGCGGACCTTGCCCTGGGCCAGGGCCGGGAAGCTCGTCTCCTTGAAGGCGGGCATCCTGGAAGCGGAGCGAACGGGCTTCGCCCAGCGGGCGAGCTCCTCGCCCGTCATCACCGCGGCCACGCCGGGCAGTGCCCGCGCGCTCGAGACGTCGACGCCTACGAGGCGGGCGTGGGCGTGGGGGGAGCGGAGGAACGCGACGTGGAGGAGCCGGGCGGGGCGATGGTCGTCCACGTAGCTCCCCTGCCCGGTCAGGAGACGGCGGTCCTCCTGCCGGGGCACTCTCGCGCCCACCAGCTTGGGCGTGGCCGGCGGCGCCGTCGCCACGCTAGCGGGCGCCGCCGGGCGTCCGGGCCGCGGCCCGCACGGCGTTGATGATGCCCTGGTAGCCCGTGCAGCGGCAGAGCACGGCGGAGATGCCCTCGCGGATCTCCTCGTCGGTCGGCTTCGGGTTCGTGCGCAGAAGGTCGAGCGCGGTCATGAGCATGCCCGGCGTGCAGAAGCCGCACTGGAGCCCGTGGTGCTCGCGGAAGGCCTCCTGCAGCGGGTGGAGTTTCCCGTCCTGCATGAGGCCCTCGACCGTCGTCAGCTCGGCCCCGTCGGCCTG
>JBGPIS010000258.1:0-4378 GCA_041484965.1 Methylomirabilia bacterium | reverse complement strand
TCGGACGTTGCGCGTCCTGCTCCGCTGGTCGCACCCGGTGATCATCTACCAGGGCGACGCAATCCTCGCGATCCCGATGTCGTACGACAAGTCGTTCGAGGTTCCGAGCGGGCGCTAACGCCCCGTCGCCGGGGCCCAGCCCCCCGGCGGTCAGCGCTTCGCGCGGGCGTCCAGGATCAGGTTGGCGACGCGGTCGCGATCTTCTCCTCCTGGGGGAGACACGATGAGGAACTTCTCCCAGGACTTGATCGCGCCCGCCGTGTCGTTCTTGACCTCGTAGAGCACCTGACCGCGGTAGAGGAGCGCCGGCGGGTAGTTGGGATCGACCGCCAGCGCCTTCTCGAAGGTCTCGAGCGCGCTGTCGGCGTGGCCGCCGATGGCGACGATGAGGCCCAGGTGAGTCATGGCGTCGACGTTCTTCGGGTCGCGCTTGAGCACGGCCTGGTAGGCGGCGATTGCGTCGGTGTAGCGCCCCTCGAAGAGGCTCGCGCGCGCCGCCTGCAGCATGCCCTGCATGATCTCGGGCGTCACGGCGCGCGGCGGGCCGCCCGTCGCGGCTCCGGGACCCGGCGCGGCGAACGGGCGGGCGCCCGGCATCGGGGCGCTCGCCGCCGGCTCGGGCTCGCTGTGGCGCGCAATCCCGGCGCCCAGCACGATGCCGAAGACGACCAGGAGGAGCGCGCCCACACCGAGCGTCGCCGGGTGGCGCCACGCCGACCGCCTCGGGGTGCGCCGGGGAGGACGCTCGGGCGCGGCGGGGGCGAGGCGATCGAGCTCGGTCAGGATGGCCGCCGCCTCGCTCTCGTAGCGCGCGCGCAGGTCGGCGTAGTCCGCGTCCGAGATGTGCCCCGCCTCGTGCTCGAAGGCGAGCTCGCGCAGCGCCGCGAGCGCCGCGCGCTTCTCCTCCTCGAGCTGCTGGCGACGGTCCATCGGGAGGGCGAGGAACGTCCGCGCGCCCCCGCGCCGACGCCAGAGCGGCCAGAGGGCGAAGGCCAGCGCGGGCACGCCGATCGCGAGGGCCGCGATGACGATGCCCTTCACGGCTCGGCCTCCGTCTCACGCCGGATCCGCTCCCGCATCGCCGGGTCCACGACGGCCGGTGCCGGCGCGCCGGCCCGCCGCCGCGTCCAACGCGCGAGGAGCACGCCCACGACGGCGAGCCCGACCGCGACCGCGACGACGGGCCCGAGCCAGACGAGGAGGTTGAAGCCCTGAGGCCGAGGCGAGAGCAGGATCCACTCGCCGTAGCGCTCCACGAAGAACTGTACGACCTGCTCGGGCGTCTCGCCGGTCGCGAGGCGCTCGCGCACGATCGCGCGCATCTGGCCCGCCATCTCCGAGGGCGAGTCGGCCACGGAGAGGTTCTGGCAGACGACGCAGCGGAGCTGCGCGGCGACGTCGTCGACCTGTTGCGCGGTGACGGGCCGGGCCGCCGGCCCGGCGCCGAGCGGCGCGGCCGCGGCCAGCAGCGTGGCGAGGAGCAGCGGGGCGAGGGCGCGCGCACGGCGCATCAGCCCGGGGGCTCCGAGAGCAGGCGCTCGACGGTCGTGCGGAAGACCTCGTCGGTGACGGCGCCCACGTGCTTGACGCGGATCCGGCCCCGCCGGTCGATGAAGAACGTCTCGGGCACGCCGTAGACGCCGTAGTCGACCGACACCTTGCCCGTCGCGTCCCGGAGATTCGTGAAGCTGAGGCTGAAATCGCGGGTGAACTTCCGGCCCGCCTCCACCGTGTCCTGAATGTCCACGCCGATCACGACGACGCCGCGCTCGCGGAACGCCCGCCACTGGCGCTCGAGCACCGGCGCCTCCTCGTAGCACGCCGGATAGCACCAGGACGCCCAGAAGTTCAGGACGACGACCTTGCCGCGCTGGCTCTCGAGCGCGACCGGCGCGCCGTCGAAGCTCTGGAGCTCGAAGGGCGGCGCCGGCCGCCCGACGAGCGGCGAGGGGACCTCGCGCGGGTTCACGCGGAAGCCATAGGCGAGGAGCGCCAGGAGGGGCACCGCCGAGAGCGGGATGAGCCAGCGCAGGAGCCGCGAAGTCACGCCGCCTTCCTCCACTCGGGGAGGATCGCGAGCAGCGCCCCCAGCGTCAGGACGACGCCCCCCAGCCAGATCCAGCTCACGAGACGGTTCACCTGGAGCTTCACCGTCGCCTCTGAGCCGTCGCGGGAGAAGTCGCCGAGGACGAGGTAGATGTCCTCGCGGAACCCGAGTCGGTAGTCCACCGCGGCGATCGGGGACTGCTCCTGGGGGTAGAACTTCTTCGCGGGCCGCAGCACGCCGGCCACGCGTCCGTTCGTGACGGTAAACGAGCCCGTGACCTTCGAGTGGTTGGACTCGTCGCTGGCGCTGAGGCCGTCGAACCGGACGCGGTACCCGGCGAGCTCGGTCGTCTCGCCGCGCCGGAGCGTCGTCTCGGTGTGCACGGACCATGCTTGCGAGCCGGTCACCCCGAGCGCGATGACGAGGACGCCCAGGTGGACGACGAAGCCCCCGTAACGCCGGTTGTGGCGCCGGAGGAGCCCGCCTATCGCGGGCAGGAGACGCTCCCCGGTGCGGCGGCGCGCGCGCGTGGCCCGGACGAAGTCCACCGCGATCGTCAGGGCCACGAAGACCGTGAGCGCGAGCGTGAGCACCGCCACGGCCGGGCGCACGCCGAGCGCGAAGAAGAACACGGCCGCGACCACGCCGATCGCGACGGGCCAGACGAAGTTCCGGCGGAGGCTGTCGAGCGAGGCGCGCCGCCAGGCGATGAGCGGCCCCACGCCCATGAGGAAGATGAGCGAGAGGAAGAGCGGCACGTTGACCTGGTTGAAGAAGGGCGCGCCGACGGACACCTTCACGCCGCGCACGGCTTCCGAGAGGAGCGGGAACACCGTCCCGAAGAAGACCGTGAAGGCCGCCGCCACGAGGAGAACGTTGTTCAGGAGGAACGCCGACTCGCGGGACACGATCGAATCCAGCTCGCCCTGGGCCCCGAGCGCGTCCCAGCGCCACGCCAGGAGGCCGAGCGCCGTCAGGAGCACGAGCGCGAGGAAGCTCAGGAAGAACACGCCGATCGAGCCCTGCGTGAAGGCGTGGACCGACGCGATCACGCCGGAGCGCGTGAGGAACGTGCCGAAGACGGTCAGGCCGAAGGTCATGATGACGAGCGCGATGTTCCAGAGCTTCAGCATCCGCCGCCGCTCCTGGATCATCACCGAGTGGAGGAAGGCGGTGGCCGTGAGCCAGGGCATGAACGCCGCGTTCTCCACCGGATCCCACGCCCAGTACCCGCCCCAGCCCAGCACGTGGTAGCTCCACCAGCCGCCGATCAGGAGTCCGAGCGAGAGGAAGTACCACGCGATGATTGCCCACCGCCGCGTCAGCGTGATCCATGCGTCGCCGACCCGCCCGGTGATCAGCGCGGCCAGCGCGAACGCGAAGGGCACCGTCACGCCTGTGAAGCCGAGGTAGAGCGCGATGGGATGGGTGATCATCCCCGTGTCCTCGAGCAGCGGGTTCAGCCCGCGGCCGTCGGCGGGCACGGGCGCGAGCCGCTCGAACGGCGGCGCGGCAACCGTCACCACGAGGAGGAAGAAGGCGATCACCGAGAGCATGACCGTCAGCACCCACGGGTAGAGCTCGCGGGCGCTCTCGCGGTGGCGCAGGATCACGATGAGCGTGTAGAGCGTGAGCATCCACGTCCAGAGGATGATCGAGCCCTCGAGCGCCCCCCACACCCCGGTGATCCGGTAGTAGAACGGCGTGCCGAGATTCGTGGTGCTCGCGACGTAGCGGACCGAGAAGTCGAACGTGAGGAAGGCGTACGTGAGGAGCGCGAAGCAGCCCGTGACCAGGGCGAAGACGCCGAGCGCCGCGCGCTGGGCCGACTCCACCAGCGCCACGCGCCCGGTGCGCGCTCCCGCGGCGGCCGCCACGGCGCCCCACACGGCGAGCGCCAGCGCCGCGATCGCCGCGCCGTAGCCGAGCTCGGGGATCACCGCCCGTCCCCTTTGAGCGTCCGGATCAGCTCCTTGTAGCCCGCCGCGTTCCCGTCGTGGGGTGCCTTGTACTCCTCGGAGTGCTTCGCGAGGATCAGGCTCGCCCGGAAGTAGCCGTCGGCGCTCCACGTGCCCTCGACGACGGCGCCGCGCCCCTCGCCGAAGAGGTCGGGCGCCGTGCCCTTGTGGCGGACCGGCACCGTCGCCTGGCCGTCGGACAGCGTGAAGCGCAGATCGAGCGCGCGCGGCTCCCACGTGAGCGAGCCCGGCAGCACCATCCCGCCGAGCCGGTACGCCTTGCCCGCGACGGCAGCGACGCGGAGCTCGCCCGGCGTCACGAAGTAGACGGCCGACTGCGTCACGCCAGCGTAGATCATGTACGCGAGCGCGG
>JBGPIS010000257.1:0-4386 GCA_041484965.1 Methylomirabilia bacterium | reverse complement strand
ATGTAGTCGAGGTCGTGGAAGTACTCGGCGAAGCTCCCCCACGGATCGCGCACGTAGTAGAAGAAGTTCGAGCCGATGACGTGGCGGCCGAGGCCCCAGCCCGGCGGCCTTCCGGCTTCCAGCATTCGCTGCGCGCCGAGCGCGATCTCGTCCACGTTGCCCACCTCGAACGAGCCGTGGTGGAAGCCCGGCCCCTTCGACGTGAGGAGCGCCAGGTTGTGGTGGTCGGTCGTGCAGCGCAGGAAGGCGATGATCTTCTGGCAGCGGTCGGTGAGCTTCATCCCCAGGACGCGCGTGTAGAAGTCGAGCTGGCGGTCGAGGTCGCCCGAGAAGAGCAGCACGTGGCCGAGCCGCCGCGGGCGCGCCCCCTGCGCCGCGTCGGGGCAGCCGCGCTTGACCTCGCGCGCGATGTGGCCCGGGCTGTTGAGCGCGAGCGGCGGATCGGCGGGCGGCAGCACGCGCCCCTCGTCGCGCACGTTGACGAGGTTCCCGTCGGGATCGCGGAGCCAGAAGCCGCCGTCCGGCGCGCTCCGCGGCGGATCCACCTCGCGGACGCCGGCGCGCTTCACCGCCTCGCGCGTCGCCTCGTACTCGTCGCCCGGCGCGCCAAACGCCAGGTGATGCAGGCGCTTCTTCGGGCCGCCGTAGAGCAGCACCGACTCGCGCTGGAGCGGCGCCGGTCTCAGACGAACCGCGTTGTCACGGCCCGGCGCGTTCACGAGGCCGAAGCTCGTGTAGAACTTCTCGCCCGTGCCCTGGTCGGGCACCTCCAGCGCGTAGTGGAGCAGCGCTTTGATCGCCATCGCGTCTACCTCCTGGCCCGCTCGTAGTACGACAGGTCGTAGTAACGCGCCGGATCCGTCAGCTCCTTCGCCGGGCGGCCGTACTTGCTGCGGACCTTCAGCACCGTGCGGACGCCTTCAACGTCGAGCGCGCCGTCGGGCGCGAAGCCGCCCGCGGGAGCCAGCAGCACGTCGTAGGTCTTCGCGGCCAGCTCCGGGGTCATGCCGCGCACGTTCTTCTGGAGGATCGCCTGCGCTTCGGCGCGGTTCGTCCGATCGTAGAGCCACGCGACGCCCGCCCGATACGCGCGGATGTAGCCGATGAGCTGGTTCTGGTGGGTCTGTGCCCACGAGCGGCGCGTGGCACCGACCAGCCCCTGATAGCGGCCGAGCACGTCCACTGCGCTGCCGAGGCGCCGGAGCCCGGCCGACTCGGCGAGGATCTCGAAGGGCGTGATCAAGAGCGTCCCCGCGTGCTTCTTCTCCTTGAGCGCCTCGAACCGCTGGAGGACGCCGCCCGCGCGCGCGAGCGTGTAGTCGCCGTCCTTGAGCCCGCCGCGCTCGAGCATCTCTCGGAGCACGAAGGCATAACCCGTGGTCAGCGCGTCCACGGACAGCTCCCGGCCGCGGAGGTCGGCGTACGACGCGACCTCGGGCTGGACGACGAGCCGGAGGAAGCCGTTGTCGCCGCCCATGAAGGCGACGAGGTCGGGCGTCCCCGTCACGGGCGCCTCGCCCTGCCCTTCCTGGTAGGCGATCACGTTGTCGATCGCGGTGTGACCGATGTCGAACTTGCCCTCGATCAGGTTGGTGAGCTGGAAGACCGAGTTCGGCGTCGGCGTGAGCTTCACCTCGAGCCCCTCGCGGGCGAAGAGCCCCTTCTCCTGCGCGGCCCAGATGGGCCAGTTGAAGCCGCCCGGGAAGACGATCACCTGGAGCGTCTCCTGCGCGGCGGCGGACGACGGCGACGCCACAGCCAGCAGCGTCGCGAGCAGGACGATGCGGGCTCTCATGACGCTGGACTCTACCACGATTGACACTCGTGGAGGCCGCCCCTATCATCACGCCCACACTCGCCGCCCGAGGGAGGACGCCATGGCCATCACGGTACTAGAGCTCCATCATCACGGAATCCGCGTCGGCGCGACCGAGGCCGACGCCGACCGTGCGCTCACCTTCTACCGCGACGTGCTTGGGCTCTCGCCCGACCCCGGCCGCCCGTTCATTCCGACGATCCCGGGCTACTGGATGGATGTCGGCGGCAAGGCGCAGATCCACCTGATGGGCGTGAACGGCCAGTCGAAGTTCGCGAAGGGCCCGGGCAAGGACCCCGCGTCGCCCCACGTGGCCCTCGCCGTGCCCGACGTCCAGGAGGCGCGCAAGGAGCTCGATCGCCTCGGCGTGGAGTACTGGGTCTCGGAAGGCATCGTCGGCCCGCAATCGCAGCAGATCTTCATGCACGATCCCGCCGGCAACATGATCGAGCTCCACCAGGTCGGCACCTGCCGCTGCGACAGCGCGAAGCGCGGCAGCGCCGCCGTGAGGATGAGCTAGGCGATGGCCCTCACGCCCGAGCAGCAGCTGGTCGTCGAGCGGGTCGCCCAGCTCACGCGCGAGCGCATCGCGCCGCGCGCCGCCGCGTACGACGTCGCCGGGCAGAACCCCGTCGAGAGCTGGCGCGACCTCTGGCGCGAGGGCTACCTCGCCTCGGCGATCCCGCGCGCGTACGGCGGTCTCGGCCTCGACATGCCGACCTACGTCGCGGTGATCCGCTCGATCGCCCGGGGCTGCGCCAGCACCGCGATGACGCTCCACATGCACTCGACCGTCCTGCGCTTCATCGACGCGCTGGGGACCGACGCCCAGAAGCGGCGCTACTTCGACGAGGTCGTCCGCTTCGGCAGGCTCTTCGGGAGCTGGGGCAGCGAGCCCGCGGTGAGCCTCTCGCGGACGTTCCTCATGGAGACCGCCATCCGCCGCGCGGACGGCGACGGCTGGCGGATCGACGGCGTCAAGCACTTCTGCACGATGGCGCTCGGCGCCTCCTACTACATGGTCTGGTGCGCGCTCGACGGCGAGGCCGACATGGGCAAGGCGCTCCTCCAGGCGCTCGTGCCCGCGGAGACGCCTGGCATCGCCACCGACGGGAAATGGAACACGCTCGGCATGCGCGCGACCTTCAGCCCGTCGGTGACGTTCACGAAGGTACGCGTGTCCGAGGACGCGACGCTCGGCCGCCCGGGCTCGGCGATCCAGGTGGGCGTGGTCGAGAGCTTCGGCCTCGGTTACGCGGCGATCTACGTCGGCGTCGCCGAGGCGGCGCTCGCGTTCGCGATCGACGACGCGCGACGACGCGTGATCAAGCCCGACAACGTGGCCGTCGCCCAGGACCCGACGGTGCAGCGCCACATCGGCGAGCTCGACGCGGGCCTGCACGCCGCCCGGCTCGTCCTCGAGGAGTCCGCGGCGGGCTGGGAGAAGGCCGACGTCGTCGAGCGCGGCCTCCTCGCCAACCGCGCGAAGTTCATCGCCACCGAGACCGCGCTGGACGTGACGTCGCGCGTCGTCCAGGTCGTCGGCGGGCGCGGCGCCTACAAGGACTATCCGGCAGAGCGGGCGTTCCGCGACGTGCGGACCGCGACGCTGATGCCGCCCACGGTCGACCGGATGCTCGAGGCGATCGGCAAGGCCGCCCTCGGCCTCCAGGAAGGGATGTTCCGCTTCGGCGGGGGTCCGCAGGGCGCCTGAGCCGAAGGGCCTCGACGGCTAGACGCCGAGGAAGCGCTGCTGGATCGCGGGCTCCCGCCGGAGCGCGTCCGGGGTGCCCTCGAACTGGATCCGTCCCTGGTCCATGACGTAGAGGCGGTGCGAAAGCCGCATCGCCACCTCGAGCGTCTGCTCGACGAGCAGGATCGTCGTCCCGCGCCGGCTGATCTCGCCGAGGATCGCCGTGAGGCTCTGGACGAGGAGCGGCGCGAGCCCTTCCGTCGGCTCGTCCACGAGCATGAGCCGCGGCCGCGCGACGAAGCCGCGCGCGATCGCCAGCATCTGCTGCTCGCCGCCCGAGAGGAAGCGTCCCTTCTGGGCGATGCGCTCGCGCAGCAGCGGGAAGAACTCAAGGACCCCGTCCACCCCGCCGTCGCCGCGGCCCGAGCCAAGTATGCCGAGCCGGAGGTTCTCGAGCACGGAGAGGTTCGGCAGCACGCGACGCTCCTCCGGCACCCACGCGATCCCGCGCCGCGCGATCGCGTGGGAATCGAGCCTCGCGATATCCTCCCCGCAGAAGCGCACGCGCCCGCTCCGGGCCCGGACGACGCCCATGATCGACAGCAGGGTCGTGGGGCCCTCGCTGCCTCGGCCGGTTCAGCGCCCAGGGCCGTCCACTGCGGCGCCGGGCGGCCTAGCGTGGACTCGGGCTCGAGCCAAGAGCGGACAAATCACTTGTCAACAACAGGCAGCGGCGCTGTGCTCGAGTTCCAGTGAGGCGCGCTGACGCAGCGCCGTCAGGCGCGGATGAATCCGGCGCAGCCCGGCGCGCGGCAGCGGCACCGGAACCGGAGGAGCGGCCGGTACTGCGTGTCGTCGGGGTTCAGCACCGGCCGAT
>JBGPIS010000256.1:0-4410 GCA_041484965.1 Methylomirabilia bacterium | reverse complement strand
GCATCCAGCGGCATGGCGAGCTGGGTGTGCTCGTGACCGCGCTCGGCGCCGCGACCGCCGCGGAGCGCGCCGCGTGAGCCAGCGTGGCCACCGTCGGCCAGAGAGCGAGGGCCAGAGTTGGCTCAGGATCGATTTTCTCCCGGGGGGCTGCTATGTCGGTATCCCCCGCACTGCAGTGAACTGAGGGTATGATGCCCTGCCGTCGCGCTCAGCCAAGTTCAACAGCGAGTGGGACAACTCCCACTTGCGGCCCAGCGTAGTAACAAGATACTTGTTTATATAAAAGCGCTTCGCGCAGCGAGGACAGCGAAACAACGAGACACGTAAACCCGCCAAGGCAAAGGCTAGCATCCAGGCGAGCGCCAGTATCATCGCTGGACTTTCGAAAGGAGTCATGCGTGAGACAAGCCACGCGAGAGCACCGACGACCGGCACGTAGCCGAGGAACAAACCGACAACCAGCCACTCTCGACGCCGCAAGCTCTTGAAGCGTTCCGCATAGTTGTCGGACGTCGCCATAAGCCTAACTAGAATTCGGCCGAACGGCCGAGTTCTGCAAATGCTGACGGGCGCGGTCAGCGTATTCGGGAAACGTCCGAGTGTCGTCCGTGACGTACGTGGCTATCATTGCTCCGGTCCCTGGCCGCGGCGGAGTCGCGTACTGGCGACGAAAGCCGGTCAGCCTATCCCGGCCGGGCGCATCGGGGCACCGCCGGAGCCGCGAAGTCCTCACGGCGGGAACATCCGGTCCGCCGGGCTCCGGACCGCGGCCGGGCCCCGGTTGCGCACGTGCGTGTAAATCTGCGTGGTGCTCACGTCGCGGTGCCCGAGGAGTTCCTGCACCGTGCGGATGTCGTGGTTGTCCTCCAGCAGGTGCGTCGCGAACGAGTGGCGCAGCGTGTGCGGGCTGGCCCGCTTCGCGATGCCGGCCTTGAGCACCGCCTCCTGGACGACCCGCTGCAGCACCGACTCGTGTAGGTGGTGCCGCCGCCGATGACCGGTGAGGCGATCGACGTACGTGCGCGTGGCCGGGAAGACCCACTGCCACGCCCATTCCCGGCCCGCGTTGGGATACTTGCGTGCCAGGGCCATCGGCAGCTCGACCCACCCGGCGCCGTGCTGGAGGTCGCGCCGGTGTGCTCGCGGACACGCTCGAGATGGCGTGCCAGGTCCGGCTTCACCGCCTCGGGCAGCATGGTGACGCGGTCCTTGTCGCCCTTGCCCGCCCGCACCAGGATCTGGTTGGAGGCGAAGTCAACGTCCTGCACCCGCAGTCGGCAGCCGTTCCGGACGCCTGGCGCGCACGATGCCGTCCAGCCAGGGCAGGTCGAGCTCGAGCACGTCCTTGTAGAGGAACAGCAGGGCGCTCAGCGCCTGGTTCTGGGGCCGCGACCCTGCCGTTCACGGCGAGTGACGTCAGGAAGCGCGTCACCTCCGGCGCGCCCATCTCGCTGGGATGCCGCTTGCCGTGGAACAGGATGTAGCGGCGGATCCACGCCACGTACGCGTCTTCGGTATGTGGGCTATAGTGCCGGATGCGGGCGGCCGCGCGAACCCGGTCGAGCAGGCGGGGCGGCCGCGGCCCGGCCGGCGTCGTCTCGCAGACGCGCGAGCGCTTGGTGGGGCGCTCGCATGCCAAGACCCGCGCGTACGGAAACGCCATTCGCGTCTGACCCCCGCCCGTCCCGGCGCTCGACTGTGGCACGCCGAGGGTACGCGAGCAGACGGCGGCTTCGCAAGTCTCGATTTCGATACGCCAGCTCGCCGGAGCGTGGGGAGGGCGCTGGAGATTCCCGCGGGGCGCCGGCCGCGCTAGAATGCGTCACGTCGTTGATCTCCGGACGGACGGAGGAGCCTGACCATGCCTAAGGTGATCACGCCGAAGCACTTCGGGGCACCGCTCGGCATGTACTCGCACGGGATGCTGGCGCCCGGCGGCGCGCTGCTCGTGGTCGCCGGCCAGGTCGGCGTCGGGCGCGACGGGAAGGTCGCCGGCGACGATGTCGGCAGCCAGACGAAGCAGGCGTTCGAGAACGTGCGCGCCGTGCTCGAGGCGGGCGGCTGTCGCTGGCGCGACGTCGTGCGGCTGCAGACCTTCCTCGTGAGCGCGGACGACATCCCGGGCTTCATGAAGGCGCGCCAGGAGGTCTTCCCGGGCTGGTTCCCCGACGGCGCCTATCCCCCGAACACGCTGCTCGTTGTCAGCCGGCTCGTGCGCCCCGAATTGCGCGTGGAGATCGAGGCCATGGCCGTACGCCCGCGCGCCGTCGCGCGGCGCAAGCCGGCCGCCCGGAGAAAATCGCGGCGCCAGCGCTGAGGCGCCGGAGGAGCTGCCCATGAACGCGTCGGAGATCCTGCCCGCCCAGTTCAACGTGGCCGAGCACTTCGTGGACCGGAACGTCGCGGAGGGCCGCGGCGGCTCGCCCGCGTTCCTCTACGAGGACCGGACGCTGACGTACGCCGACGTCCAGGAGCTGGCCAACCGCGCCGGCAACGCGCTCCTCGAGCTCGGCGTCGGGATCGAGGACCGCGTCCTGATGATCTGCCTGGACGCGCCCGAGTTCGTCGGGACCTTTTGGGGCGCCATCAAGATCGGCGCCAACCCGGTCCCGGTGAACACGCTCATGCGGAGCGCCGACTACCTCTATTTTCTCGACGACAGCCGCGCGAAGGTGGCGGTGGTCTCGGCGCCGCTTCTCGCGGAGGTCGCGCCAGCGCTCGTCGAGGCCAGGCACCTCAAGCACGTGCTGATCGCCGGCGGCCACGCGGGCCAGTTCATGTCGTGGGAGGACCGGATCGCGAAGGCGGGGGCGACGCTGACGGCGGCGGCGACGTCGCGGGACGAGCCCGCGTTCTGGCTCTACTCGTCCGGGTCCACCGGGTCCCCGAAGGGCGCGGTCCACCTCCACCACGACATGCATATCTGCGCCGAGACCTACGCGAAGCAGGTGCTCGGGCTCCGGCCGACGGACCGCGTCCTCTCCGCCGCGAAGCTCTTCTTCGCGTACGGGCTCGGCAACGCCGGCTACTTCCCGATGAGCGTCGGCGCCCAGAGCGTGCTCTACCCCCACCGGCCCATGCCCGAGGCGATGTTCGAGCTGATCGCGCGCTACCGGCCGACGATCTTCTTCGGCGTCCCGACGCTCTACGCGGCGATGCTCGCCGTCAAGGAAGCCGAGGCGCGCTTCGATACCTCCGCGCTCAGACTCTGCGTGTCGGCGGGCGAGGCGCTCCCGGACGAGATCTACAAGCGGTGGCGCGAGCGCTTCGGCGTGGAGATCATCGACGGGATCGGCACGACCGAGATCCTCCACATCTTCCTCTCGAACCGCCCCGGCCAGGCGCGTCCCGGCTCGTCGGGCGTCGTGGTCCCGGGCTACGAGGCGGCGATCGTGGACGACGAGGGCCGGCCGGTGCCGCAGGGGGAGATCGGGAACCTCCGCGTCAAGGGCGACTCGATCATGGCGTACTACTGGAACAAGCACGAGAAGACCAAGGAGACGCTCTACGGCGCGTGGATCCAGACCGGCGACAAGTACTACCAGGACAAGGACGGCTATTTCTGGTACTGCGGCCGCGCCGACGACATGCTGAAGGTCGGCGGCATCTGGGTCTCGCCCGTCGAGGTCGAGGCGACGCTCGTGCGCCATCCCGCCGTGCTCGAGGCCGCGGTGGTCGGCAAGGAGGACACCGGCCGGCTCGTCAAGCCGAAGGCCTACGTCGTTCTCAAGGAGCCGTGGAAGGCGTCCGAGGAGCTCGGGGACGAGCTCAAGGCCTTCGTGAAGGACAAGATCGCGCCCTACAAGTACCCGCGCTGGATCGAGTTCGTCGGCGAGCTGCCGAAGACCGCGACCGGCAAGATCCAGCGCTTCAAGCTCCGGGCCTGAGGGCGGGTACGATGTTCGATCCCGCGGTCGAGACGCTGGCGCGCGAGGGCCTCCACGAGCACCAGTGGCGCCGCTTCCACGCCATGGCGGGCGATCTGCTCGCCTCGAACCCGTTCGTGCGCGCGAAGTGGCGCGCCGCCGGTCTGGCCTCCGCCGCCGACCTCCGGGGCTGGGACGATTTCCGCGGCCTGCCCTTCACGCACAAGGCGGAGCTCGTCGAGGACCAGGCCGCGCGCCCGCCGTTCGGCACCAACCTGACCTACCCGCTCGAGCGCTACGTCCGCCTCCACCAGACGTCGGGGACGAGCGGCCAGCCCATCCGCTGGCTCGAGACCCAGGAGTCGTGGGAGTGGTGGGCGCGCTGCTGGGGCTTCGTCCTGCGGGGCGCCGGCGTGACGCCGGCGGACCGTGTCTTCTTTCCGTTCTCGTTCGGCCTCTTCATCGGTTTCTGGGCCGGCTTCGAGGGCGCACGGGCGCTCGGGGCGCTAGCGATCCCCGGCGGCGGCCAGGACTCGCCGACGCG
>JBGPIS010000255.1:0-4428 GCA_041484965.1 Methylomirabilia bacterium | reverse complement strand
GCGCACGACCTCGGCCACGCCGAAGGGGATGGTGTAGTCCTCGGCCGGCACCGGCCCCTTGACCCGGTACATCATCTTGTCCTCGAAGATGACCACCGGGCTGTCGTCGCGGATGGCCGTCTTCATCAGCCCCTTGGCCTCGTAGGGGCTGGAGGGCAGGGCGACCTTGAGGCCCGGGATGTGGCTCACCCAGGCCTGGAGCGACTGCGAGTGCTGGGCGGCCGACCGGCGCGTCGCCCCCAGCGTGGTGCGGAAGACGATGGGCACCTTGAGCTTGCCGCCCGACATGTAGTGGACTTTGGCGGCCTGGTTCACGATCTGGTCCATCGCCAGCGTGATGAAGTCGCCGAACATCACGTCGACGACCGGCCGCATGCCGGTCATTGCAGCCCCGACGCCGATGCCGGCATAGCCGGGCTCGGAGATCGGAGTGTCGATGACCCGATCCGTCCCGAACTCCTGCACCAGCCCGACCAGCGTCTTGAAGGGGTGGCCGGCCTCCGCCACGTCCTCGCCGATGAGGAACACGCGCGGGTCGCGCCGCATCTCTTCCGCGATCGCTTCCTTGACCGCCTCTCCGTACGTCAGCTCACGCTCACCCATCGCACCCTCCATGGGCTCCGAGGCGCCTACGCGAAGATCTCTGCGAGCGTCAACCGAACGTCGGGGAAGGCAAGAGGACTGACGGACGCGGCGCCAGCGAGGCGGCTGATCTCTCGGTAGCCGCCGGCGTCAGGCGCCCGGTAGACCTCGACGCTCTCGGCCACCTCGATCAGCAGGAGCGCGTCGTCCGCGAAGGCCTCGCGCTCCTTGTAGGGCACCGGGCGGCGACGGATGATCGCGAGGTCGGGCTCGGGCTCGGTGTCGTCGGCGAGGACGATGGGGCCCTGGACAGCCACGATGGCGCGGCCGGCCAGGCGCGTGACCAGGAGCTGGTTCAAATTGTTGACGAATGCGTAGTGCCGTCGACCGATGGGCGACATCTCGACGATCTCGCCCCGGATCAGCTCGACCCGGTCGGTCAGCTTGAGGATGCCCACCTCGGCCATCCGGTGGTACTCCTCGCGGGTGAAGAGTCTTCGCGCCGCCGCCACCTCGACCGCCATCGGTTTCCTCCTCGCCCGTACCCGGCTCGCCTCATCGACGAGCCTATAACTCATCCGGACCCGCGCCGGAAAGTCCCTGGAAGGATACACCCCGCGCGGCTCGCGCATCGCGGTCATCGCCACGCGGCGCGACGGCGCGCTACCACGTCAGCCCCGAGATCGTCTGGCTCCTTCAGGTATCACCTGACGCCGTGAGCGCCCACACTGCGTACAGGGGATCGTCGTTGCCACTAGGCGACTGGTCCTCCTCTTTCACGTCCCTCCAGCCGCCGGCGGCTTCGAAGTAGGCGCGGACGAGCATGAGGTGTTGCTGGTCGGTGGTGCTGAGCCAGACGGCGACGGCCTTGGGGGGGAAGCAACGGTTGGAGAAGGACACCACGAAGGGCGCTCTCGGCCGCAGCACCCGGCGAAGCTCTCGAAAGACCAGCAGCGGATGGGTCACATACTGGATCGAGACGGCGCACATCGCGCCGTCGAACTCTTCGTTGCCGAACGGCAATCGCGGGTCGCGGTTCACGTCGTGCACGATGGAGCTCGTCAGCTGCGGATTGTCGGCCATCTCCTCCGCGTTCAATCCCAGCCCCACCACCTCGCGAGCGTGAAAACCCGCCGGGAGATGGCTGCGCCAGCTACTCATCAGATCGAGAAGGCGGCCGCCGGCGGGTAGCACCTCGGAATAGAGGCGGCCGAGCGCGATGATGGCCCCCGCGTCGATGTGGACGACCTTGCGAGGGGCGATGTAGAAGTGGTCGTCCGAGGACTCATCCTCCCGCGCGTAGGCCGCGGGCGGAAACAGACCGTCGCCTCGCGGGTGCAAGATGATCTCAGCGGCCGAGGACCTCGCCGGTCTCGATGTCGATGACATCCCGCCTGGGCCCCATCGTCCGCATGGTCTCGAAGCCGTCCTCGACCATGTCGCAGTAGAGCTCCACGCGGTTGCCGTCGGGGTCCTGGAAGTAGACGCTGCGAGTTACGTTGTGCTCGATGGTGGACTCGACGGGGATTCCGAGATCGCGCAATTCGCGATAGGCGGCCTGCAGCTCCGCGAAGCTTCCGAGTTGCCACGCCATGTGGTGCAGGCCCGGCTGCGTCGCGTCCGGCGTCGCGCCCGTGGCCAGCTGGAACAGGGCGAGATCGTGGTGCTGCGTCCCGAAGCTCAGGAACACCGCCCCCCGATCCCGGTCTTCGTAGGCTAGCTTCAAACCGAGGGCGCGGGTATAAAACTCCTTGGACTTCTGGGCGTCACGAACGTTCAACACCACGTGGCCGAGCTTCCTAGCTTGAATCATGCCTGTGCTCCCGCGCCAAGGGCGCCTCGGCGTTTTCAGGAGATGTGGTACGCCATCGCTCTGCGCCAGTATAGACGCCAACGGATCGATCGAGGAGACCACGTCGCAGGAGATCGACGTATCAGATCACCGAAGCCGCAGCTCCCTCAGGCGACCTGAGCCACGGTCGGCCCGTCGCCGGCGAGCGTGGTGCGGCGCATGTCGCGCGGCTCGTGCGCGGGGAAGGGCCGGGCGCGGTGCATGGTCCGGCGGTTGTCCCACATCACGAGGTCGCCGACTCGCCACGTGTGGGCATAGACAAACTGCCGCTGGGTGGCGTGCTCGCCGAGGTCGCGCAGGAAGGCGCGCGCCTCCGGCACCGGCCAGCCGAGGATGGCGCCCGCGTGCGAGGACAGGTAGAGCGACTTGCGGCCCGTCGCCGGGTGGACGCGCACCAGCCGCTGGCGCACCGGCGTGAACCGCACGCGCTCCTCTTCGGTGAAGTCGGTGAAGCCGAGCTGCTGGCGTGAGAAGAGCTGCGAGTGCTCGCAGATCAGGTCCGCGACCTCGGCTCGGGTCTCGTCGCCAAGGGCGTCGTACGCCGCGCGCATGTCGGCGAACTCGGTGTTGCCGCCCTTCGACGGGACGCTGCGGGCGTGCAGCAGCGAGTACTTCGCCGGGATCGCCTTGAACGAGCTGTCGGAATGCCAGAGGCGGTTGCCGATGGCGAAGAGCCGCCGCCGGTCGTCGCGGGCGAACACCTTGTTGTCCTTGTCGAGGTTGGACACGTCGGCGAAGGTGGTGGGCAGGCGGTACTCGTCCGGCGCCCGCAGGCTCGTGCCGATCGCGCGCTCGATCTCTCCCAGGCTGCGGGTGAAGGCGAGCTGCTGCTCGTCGTCGATCCGCTGGTCGTGGAACACGAGCACGGCGTGCGCGTCCATTCCGGCGTGGATCGAGGCCACGTCTTCCTGGGACAGCCGCTTCGTCATGTCGACGCCTTCCACGTCGGCGGCGAAGCACGGGCCGATCTGCCGGGTGATGACGGGCATCGGTGCGGCCTCCTCTTCAGCTCTGCAGGAAGCCGTTCAGCTCCGCCGTGGTGACGGAGCGCTCCAGGTAGCCGAACGTGCCCTTGTCCTTCACCTCGCGCGCGGCGTCGAGCAGCGCGGTCATCGCCGCGCGATAGAGCGAGGTCGCCACGCTGATCCGCCTCACGCCGGCCTCCGCGAGCTCGGCGACCGTGAACGACTTGCCCTTGATGCCGGCCATGAAGTTGACCGGCTTCGACACCGCGGAGCAGACGGCGCGTACCGCGCCGAGGTCCGGGAGGCCGGGCGCCATGAGGACGTCGGCGCCGGCCTTCTCGAAGGCCTGCAGCCGCTTGATCGTGTCGTCCAGGCTCGGATTGCCGCGCAGGAAGTTCTCCGTGCGCGCGGTCAGCGTGAACGGAAAGCCGACGGCGCGCGCCGCCGCCACCGCGGCTGCCACGCGCTCGGTTGCGTGGCCGATGTCGTAGAGCGGCCGGCTCGGGTCGCCGGTCGCGTCCTCGATCGAGCCGCCCACCAGGCCCACGCCGGCCGCGAGCCGGATCGTCTGCGCCGCCACGTCGGGCGCGTCGCCGAAGCACTTCTCGAGATCGGCGGAGACGGGGATCTCGCACGCCTCCACGATGAGGCGCGCATGCGCGAGCGCCTCGTCGCGCGTCACCTTGCCGTCGCGCCGTCCGAGCGTGCCCGCCGACGCGCCGCTCGACGTCGCCAGCGCCTGGAAGCCGAGCGCGGCGAGCATGCGCGCCGAGCCGGCGTCCCAGGGGTTCGCGATGACGAACGCGCCCGGCCCCTCGTGCAGCGCGCGGAACCTGGCGGCCTTGTCGGTCTGGCTGAGCGCGGCGTCACGCATAGACATCCTCGTCGACCTCGCTCGGCTCGGGGTACGGCGCCGCGAGCGCGTACTGCACGCCGCTGTCGATCTCCGCCTTCACGTCGGTCTGGATCCGCTCGAAGACGCTCGCGTCGGCGAGCCCCTGCGCCGTGAGCCGCCCGACCAGGGTCTGG